>DEQA01000291.1:3310-3874 GCA_002359075.1 Planococcaceae bacterium UBA3378 | reverse complement strand
GTTACAGTAACGGCCGGTGTTCCTACCATCTGGCTCGGTGTATTAAACGAGCAGGAAAAGAATCCGCGTGATCTGTCATCCCTTCGCTTAGTCATCTCTGGAGGCTCTGCTTCACCGTCAGGACTTATTAAAGCCTATAATGAGAAACATCGTATCCCTTATATAAATGCATACGGCATGACTGAAACATCACCGCTTGTCAGTAT
The DNA here is from genome assembly GCA_002359075.1 of Planococcaceae bacterium UBA3378. Classification (GTDB taxonomy): domain Bacteria; phylum Bacillota; class Bacilli; order Bacillales_A; family Planococcaceae; genus Lysinibacillus_B. The sequence goes on along the minus strand of DEQA01000291.1, from coordinate 3,668 downwards.
GTCATACCCTCTTTCTACGATGGATGATTATTCTGATGAAGAATTGTTGGAGCTTCGGACAACACAGGGACTGACATCCTCCCTGATCGAAACGGAAGTTGTCAACGAAGACGGCCCTGTTCCACAGGACGGTAAAACAATGGGCGAGCTGCGTATCCGCGGTCCTTGGATTGCTTCGGAATATTATAAAGATGAGCGCTCAGCAGATGCGTTCCGGGATGGATGGCTGTATACGGGTGATATTGCTGTATTGACGAAGGAAGGCTATATCAAAATTACCGACCGGACGAAGGATCTGATTAAATCGGGCGGTGAATGGATCTCTTCACTTGATTTAGAAAACGCCTTAATGTCGCAT
>DEQA01000291.1:478-3287 GCA_002359075.1 Planococcaceae bacterium UBA3378 | reverse complement strand
CATGAAAAATGGCAGGAACGCCCGCTGGCATGTGTTGTCCTGCATGAAGGGGCAGCGGCTACAAAAGAAGAGTTATTAGAATCTCTTCGCGGGCAGTTCGCCAACTGGTGGATTCCGGATGATGTCGTATTCCTGAAGGAGATTCCAAAAACATCGGTTGGAAAATTCCTGAAAGCAAAGCTTCGTGAAGAGCTGAATGACTATAAGCTCCCATTATAGAAAGTTTATAAATTCATCAAACAAGGAGATTCCCCTATGCGGGCATCTCCTTGTTTTACTTGTCTATTCTGTTTTTCATTTTCTTCAATGGATGCTCCCCTTCTCTCCTCAATAGCCGGAAAAGCTAGTTTTCCCTGACAGTCTTTATTGATCTGTATCATCGAACTGCTCTGGATCCGACTCTCTCCCGTCTTCTTCTAACTGTGTTTCATCCCGAAGATGTTCCATTTGCTTTCCGAGATTCTTAAGCTCTTCCATCGTATTTGCCATATGACCATTCACTACTTGATCTTTATCCTTTTCCATCTTTATCCCTCCTTTTTACACTATTCCCTTATTTCCTCACTTAAACCATTTCTGTCACAAAATATTATTGGTAAAGCCTGGTTAGATAAGATATACTGATAAAAGAGATTTTCACTACTTAAGGGGGGTACTTCCATGAAATTATTATTAATTCTTGGTGTATGTGCTGCATTCTTAACTGCAATCTTCACAGCTGGTTACGAAAGTAAACCATTTTCTAAAGAAAACTAATCCGTAACTTATGCTAACAAAAGGCGACCGTTTAAAGCGGTCGTCTTTTTTCTTGACGCCATTTGTTTCACCCTCTACAATAGGTTACATAAAGTAAGTAACTATAAAAAAATAATTAAGGAGGGACATCACTCCCTATGGCAACACACTTTCATAAAAAACCGAATTTATACACCTCTCATATCCAACTAAAAGTTTCCAACTTGGAGCGTTCCGTTGAATATTACACAGCTATTATAGGCTTTCAAGTACTAAATCAAACGGAAAATACCGCTTATTTAACAGTTGACGGTATATCCAGTTTAATTTCATTAGTCGAGGTAAAAGACGCGATCTCCCCGCAAGGCTTTACAGGACTGTATCATTTTGCCCTGCTACTGCCGACACGAAAAGATCTTGGCAATATCGTACAGCACTTTATCCAGCATAATGTTCGTCTTGGAGCTGCCGATCATGATGTGAGTGAAGCACTCTATCTTACTGATCCTGACGGGAATGGTATTGAAATTTATATTGATCGTCCCGAACAGGAATGGACATGGACACGTGAAGGTCTTGTACATATGACAACTGAGCAGTTGAACTTCCAGGCGGTTTTAGCCGATGCGGACGGACAATGGTATGGCCTTCCGAAGGACACAGTGATGGGGCATATTCATTTATCCGTAAGCAACTTGGAAAAAACAGAGGAATTTTACACACAAGTACTGGACTATAATGTTGTGTGCCGTTACGGGGGGCAGGCACTGTTTATTTCTACCGGCCATTACCATCATCATATTGGGCTGAATACTTGGCAAAGCAATGGCAGACCTGCTCTGCCTGATGATGCGGCCGGCTTGAAAAGCTATACCGTTGTACTAAAGGACGAAACATATGCTGATTCCGTTAAAAACAAACTGCACTCTGCAGGCTATTTGGTAGAGCAACAGACCGATGGACCACTTTTCAACGGCAAGTCACTTTTCTCTACTGTCGACCCAAATGGTATCCGAATTTTCTTTACAATAGAAGGTAACTAATATGAAGGCTATCACTGAGATAGCCTTTTTCTTATTTCTCAAGCCCCCACTTATTAAAATAAAACAATTTTGAAACTTTTTCTCATTTTCATTCGTTTAAGATAAAACGATTCTTAGGGGGGATGGAATGGATGCTTCTCACCTTTCTACCATAAAAGAAAACACTGCAAAAATAGAATGGCTAACGTATGTAATGAAAATGTACGGGGATGCATTAACAAAGCTCTCTTATACGTACGTCAAAGATATCGGAAAGGCACAGGAAATTGTACAGGATGTATTTTTCCTATGTTATGAACGTTTTGAAGAAATCCAGCAAATAACTTCACTAAAAGCATGGTTGTATAAAGTAACCATTAACCGCTCCAAAGATAAGCTAAGAAGCAGCTGGCTGAAACGGGTCATTCTGAATAACCTCATCCCTCTTTATACAAAAACCACGTATTCAACGGAACAGGCATTTATCAAACAGGAACAGCAGCAGGATTTACTAATGCTCGTACTAAATTTACCGATCAAATATCGGGAAGCATTGCTGCTCTTTTATTATGAGGATTTGTCGATTGCGGAAATGGCCTATATGCTCAAGCTTAATGAAAACACCATTAAAACAAGGCTGCAACGAGGTAGGGCATTATTAAAGCAGTCAGTAAAGGAAGGTGATTTCAGTGGATGAAAAGCTTAAAGCACTGAAGGAAGAAAAGAGCCAACAGACACTGTCGCATATTACTTTTACCCAAAAAGATAAACAGGCTGTACTGGAGAGAGTAAAACATAAAAAGATAAGATTTCGTTTTATGCCCCAAGCAGCTTTTATTCTCTTCTGCATGCTTGCGCTCAGCAGTTTATACTTGCTTATTTCCGATGATTCCCCGGAGAAAAAAGCTATTGAAACGATTTCAGATGTAAATACTCCAAAGAGCCCTCACAAACTAGCAGTGACAGGGGCAATGTTTACGATTGATTGGCTGTCCGATGCGATGGATAGAGGCAACCATGATTATGTTACATCCTACCACTCACCGCTTGTG
>DEQA01000291.1:0-362 GCA_002359075.1 Planococcaceae bacterium UBA3378 | reverse complement strand
GGATTGTTGGCCTTCCCGGTGAAACAATTGAAATCATTGATGGGCAGGTTTGGATAGATGATAAAAAACTCGTGGCTTTCTATGCAGAAGCGACGATGCATGGGCTGAATGAAACAGCCTATTTTGAAAAAATGGAATCAGATAATATCGCCGATGAAGAAGTAGTGCGTGCTTACTTCTCCACTGATATGTCACCGGTAACAATTGGAGAGAATGAAGTATTTGTACTTGTTGATCAATGGTGGCGCGGCACGGACAGCAAAGATTACGGTCCGTTGCGGATAGATCAAATTATTGGAGTAGTAAAAGGATATGCACAATAATCAAAACCACCAGTATAATGAAGTGACCCCTAAAAGTTA
>DEQA01000187.1:3776-4709 GCA_002359075.1 Planococcaceae bacterium UBA3378 | reverse complement strand
GATGTCTATGCAGAAACACTGGCATTTGCTGTCCCTCTCCTTACAGAATACGGAACCGATTGGCAAAAAAAGACGTATCTACAGGCTATTGCAGAAGGGAGCAGTCTGCTGTCTGTTGCCTGGCTGGAGCCACAGGGACAATACACATTTGAAGATATCAGTACAACAGCGGTAAAAACAGAGCAGGGCTACGTATTAAACGGGACAAAGTCATTGGTACGAAATACGGCGCACGTAACAGACTTTATTTTGCTGGCGAAGGATGAAGAGGAGGAGCTGTGTCTTTTCATTGTTCCAAAAGAGAGTGTTTCTTCTATAGAAGAGCAGGAGAGCTTTGATGAAACACAGTCATTTACCAAGCTTGTGCTGAATGATGTGATCATTCCGGAAAAATACCGTCTTGAAGCAGGCGAGGCAGCAGCGGTAGTTGAAAAGACATGTCTTTCACTGCTGGCGGCCCTTAATTCGATGATGATCGGAGGGATGGACCGCCTTGTCGATATGTCGACGGACTATGCAAAAATCCGTGAGCAGTTTGGACAGCCGATTGGTCGTTTCCAGGCGATCAAGCATCGTCTTGCCGATTTGAAGGTGACACTGGAAACAGCACGGGCATTGAGCCATTACGCTGCTTGGACAGTAGAGAATGAAAGCGAAGATTGCGCAGAAACCGTGTATAGCGCAAAAGCGTTTTTAGCAGATAGCTATATAAAAATAGCTGCTGAAAGCGTACAGATTCATGGAGGGATTGGTTTTACAGAAGAACTGGATTGCCATTTATATGTTAAGCGTTCCCGTGTCTATGAGAACTATTTGGGCTCCCAGTATGCGATTCGTGAGAAGGCGGCAGCCGCCATGGGCTGGTAGACTCTTAGGCAGGCATTTTGCTTCATCAGTTTTGGAAGACATTCTAATGAAAATGGAGTGGATGAT
>DEQA01000187.1:0-3714 GCA_002359075.1 Planococcaceae bacterium UBA3378 | reverse complement strand
ATTTGCCGGAAGTACCAGTCGGAAATATATTGAAAGGTGCGGCAAGAAAATATGGAGATAGGGATGCGCTGATTTTCTATGATTCCCATATTTCCTATAAGGATTTATATAACGAATCATTAAAACTGGCCAATGCTCTGCAGCATCTCGGATATGGAAAAGGAGACGTCCTTTCAACTTATTTACCAAACAGTATTCAATATGTCATTGCTTATTACGGCATTCTCTTGTCAGGCGCAACCTACTCTGCCATTAACCCCTTCATGCCTGTGAGCGAAGTAGTCCATCAAATAAAGGATACAAATACAGCCGCCATCATCGCGCATACTTCCTGTGCGGAAAATTTAGTAGATCAAGCAGCAGCACTTTCCATTAAAGATGTCATTGTTACAGGTGTGGAGGAAATCGATGGTGTAAACGGCCGAACACCGGCTGATCAGTATAGCGCTAGTTGGTATAGCATGAATGAATTGAAATCCCGCTTTGAGGCGAAGGAGTTATTAATTGAATTTGCTCCATGTGAAGATATCGCCCATATTTCCTATACAGGAGGGACCACCGGAAAGGCAAAAGGAGTGCTTAGCACACACTATAATTTTGTCAGCAACTGCCTTGCCTCCAGTGCAAGTATGGGGATGCTGCCGGATGTGGATGAATACGGAGGCGTTACGGTAAAAGCCTCTACTTCTGAAGAAGAGTTCCTGAAGGAGTATGCTTTTTTACCGGGTACAGGTGTGATTATGAGTCCTGCTCCCCTTTATCATATTTCAGGATTAATGGGGTCTGTTGGTACCGCTACGGTTCAGGGGGCAACGCTTGTACTGATCGATCGGTTCCACCCGGCAACATTTATCGAAAATATCGAGAAATACAAAGTAACACAGGTGGCGGGGGCCCCGCAGTTATATAATACGCTCCTTATCATGCCGCAACTGCAGACGGTTGATTTATCTTCGGTCAGAAATGTAGGCTCTGGTGCTGCACCGATGTCTGCAGAAATGCAGCGCAAATTGAGTAAGATTTTCCCGAATGCGCTCGTTTCAGAAGGTTACGGGTTAACAGAAGCAACAGGCTCCTGCATTCAAACCGTAGCATTCAGGTCAGGTGTACGTGAACCCGGATCGATTGGATTGCCGATTTATAATACGGAAGTGAAGCTGGTGCCGGTCGATGGCAGCGGAGAGGAAGAAGTGCCGCTAGGTGAAAAAGGAGAGATCTGGGTGAGGGGGCCACAGGTTGCGAAGGGATATTTGCGTGACGAAGAAGCGACTAATGAGACATTTAGCAATGGCTGGCTGCGGACAGGAGATATTGCTGTAAGAGGAGAAGGCGGCATCCTTACCATAGTCGATCGGAAAAAGGATATGCTCATTTACAACGGCTACAATATTTACCCGCGTCAATTGGAGGAGCTATTGTATGAGCATGAGGCGGTTCAAAGCTGTGTAGTCATTGGCGTGCCGGATGATGCGGTAGGAGAACGGACAAAGGCTTTTGTTGTCTTAAAGCCGGGCGTAACGGTCACCCTGGAGGAAATTCAAGAGTTTGTAAACAATCGTGTTGTTCATTATGCAAAAATCCGTGAAATAGAACAGCTTGATGAATTGCCAATGACTGCTGCAGGTAAAATTTCACGCATTGCGCTGCAAAAACTGGAAGCATCAAAAGCAAACTGAGGGGGTACGGCAATGGAAGTAACAAAGGAACATATAGGTCTTACAACGGAAAGATATAAGGTAGATATAGAAAAAGGGCATATCCGCCGCTTCTGCCAGGCAATCGGAGATACAAACCCGCTATTTCTCGATGAACAGGCAGCCTCTGAAAGCGCATATGGCAGTCTCATTGCACCGCTAACCTTTCCGGTTGCGTTGAGCGATGAAACAGTGGCATTCCCCCTTCAGCTCGATGTCCGCCGTATGCTTCATGGGGAGCAGGAATTCATCTATCATAAACCGTTGCGCCCGGAAGCTTCCTATACCGCCCAGATGAAAGTATCGGATATATATGAGCGGGAAGGAAAAAGCGGGAAGATGCAGTTCATCGTATTGGATACAGAGTTTCGAGATGACAGTGATGAGCTGGTCGTTGTGAGCCGTACAAATATTATTTACCGTACGCAGGGGGCGATGAAATGACAGTAACGAATGAAACGAAACATATACAATGGGAAAAGGTAACGGAAGGCCAGATGCTGCCGACATATCAAAAGCCGCCCATTACAAAGGTGCAGCTTGTTAAATATGCGGGTGCATCGGGGGATTTCAATCCGCTTCACACAGATGATGCATTTGCACAAGGCATCGGTATGCCGGGAGTAATTGCGCACGGCATGCTCATTATGGGTTTTTTAGGAGAGTATGTTATGCAGCTTGCAGGTGATAGCACGCAGGTGAAACAGTTTTCGATGCGTTTTGGGGCTATGACGTTTCCGGGTGATACCGTAACATGCGGAGCGCAAGTGAAGGAGATAAACAACCGGCAAGTTTCGTTGGAGCTTACAGCAAAAAAGCAGGACGGCACAGTTGTAGGGACAGGTAAAGCGGTTGTAGCTTGTGAAATCACTTATTAAAAGGATCAAGCTCAGGTAAAGAAACAAGTATAGAATGCTTGTGTACCCTTTGTTTTTATAGTGAAGGAAAGTCCAATTGTATACCCTTGTTATTTATAGAAACATCAACTTTTCCCGTATAGAAAAGTTGATGTTATTTTTTGAGTGCAAACAACTCCGAAACCGTTACAAATGTATAGCCTTCTCCTTCGAGATATTGAAGGACCTGCTCTAATCCATCCGCAGTAGATGGGTAAATATCATGCATTAAAACAACAGCCTGGTCATGTGCTCGATCAGTAACCTCCTTTAGCAGCAAATCTGCATCCTTATACTTCCAGTCAAATGTATCTGCTGACCATAGAGCTACCGTCATGTCAACCTGCCGGCGAATAGGATCGGGCAGCGAGCCATAAGGTGGACGAAAGAGAGTCGGCCGGTTCCCGGTAATTCGCTGTATGGCTTCGTTTGTTGTGGAAATTTCCTTTTCAATTTCTTCTATCTCTAATTTTGATAGATCGCCATGATTCCAAGTATGATTACCGATTTCATGTCCTCGGCTAAATACATCCTGCACGGTTTTAGGATAGTACTGTACACGCTCGCCCACCATAAAAAATGTTGCCTTGGCATTGTGACGATCCAGTATATCCAAAATCTTCTTTGTAATTTTAGGATGTGGTCCATCATCAAATGTTAATGCGATGATCTTTGTTCCGGGAGATTGTTGTCGATTGCCAAATTGGATTGCGGATGGACTTACAGTACCCGTTACATCATTTAGAAAATGATAGCTATGAAAAGCGGGCAACAGCTTAGGCGGCGTCTCCTTAAGGGCAGTGGGGGTGGATTCCATCTGATTCCATTCCTTTTCACTGGAAGCAACAGAATGCATGAAAATACCCGTTTCCTTTTCAAAAAAAATGGCTATACATACAGTAAGCAGCATAATCCTAACTAACTTCATAGCAGTTCACCAACCCCAATATCTATATTTTAAACAGCTTTGTGCATAGTATTATATTTGTCATCTTATAATTATGACATGTGGCGGTACCCTAAATCCGCATTTTGTAGCATAATAGAATAAAGAGGTGATGTATGATGACGCAAGCAATCGTCATGGAATCAGGCTATAGTAAAAAAGAAGAATTTTGGAATGC
>DEQA01000045.1 GCA_002359075.1 Planococcaceae bacterium UBA3378 | reverse complement strand
GAGACAACGCCATATGCCAATGTCATCTTGCAGAGCGGGGTTATTTTTTAAAAGAGGAGGTGGCCAAGCATGATCGAAATGTCTGGCATTTCAAAGGCATTCAGCGGAAACGTCGTACTGAATAATGTCGCGTTTGAACTGCAGGATGGAGAAATTCATGCCCTTATGGGGGAAAACGGTGCAGGGAAATCGACGCTGATGAAAATTTTGAGCGGCATTTATGAAAAGGATGCCGGCGTTGTAAAGGTAGACGGCAAACAGGTGGAGTTTAAAACACCAAAGGATGCTGAGGAAATAGGCATCGCCGTTATCCATCAGGAACTGAATATTTTGCCTGACTTAACGGTAGCGGAAAACTTATTTTTAGGAAAAGAAAAAACATATGGTCTCTTCGGTATTTTGCGTAAAAAGGAAATGCAGGAGGAGGCAAAGGCACTCCTGGCTAAACTTGGACTGGATATTGATCCGCGTACGCGCGCCGGGGACTTATCGGTCGGCAAGCAGCAGATTATTGAAATTGCAAAGGCGATTGCCTGCAACGCCAAATATATCATTATGGATGAGCCGACTGCCGCTTTAACGGACCGGGAAATTGAAACACTGTTTAAAACGGTACGAGAGCTAAAGGCAAAAGGAATTTCCTTTGTGTATATTTCCCACCGGATGGAGGAAATTTTTGCAATCTGTGATCGCATCACGATTTTACGTGATGGTACATACGTAGGGGTCCGCGAAATACCAAAAACAACATTGGATGAAATTGTCGCCATGATGGTAGGGCGTGAGCTAGGCGAACGCTTCCCATCGCGAAAGGCAGCAATCGGCGGAGTGAAACTGGAGGTCAATAACCTCTCTGCTAAAAATACATTTGAAAATGTCTCCTTTATGGTACGGAAAGGGGAAATCCTCGGTGTAGCGGGTCTTATGGGCGCGGGGCGTACAGAAGTAGCCCAAGCATTATTCGGCTACCGCAAAACGACCTCCGGAGAAATTTTGATCGACGGTAAACCGGTAAAAATCAATTCACCTATTGATGCGATGAAACATAAAATCGGCTTTGTGACCGAAGACCGAAAAACAGAAGGGCTGATTTTGGATTTTTCAATTAAGGAAAACATCATGCTTGCCAATCTGGAAAAGGGCGCAAAATCGGGTGTGATTATACCGAAACTGGAAAATGAGCTGGTCGCTAACTATATTGAGCAGCTGCGTATCCGGACATCCAGTGCAGACCAATCCGCCAAGTCCCTGAGCGGCGGAAACCAGCAGAAGGTCGTAATCGCCAAGTGGCTCGGAACACATCCCGAGATTCTTATTCTCGATGAGCCGACGCGCGGAGTAGATATCGGTGCTAAAAAAGAAATCTATCAGATTATGAATAATCTGGCCGAAGCGGGTGTGTCCATCCTCATGATTTCTTCTGAATTACCGGAGATTATCGGTATGGCCGATCGCGTAATGGTGATGCATGAAGGAAAAATGACAGGCATGCTGTCCAAAAAGGATATGACCCAAGAGAAGATTATGCATTATGCAACAGGAGGCGACAAAGTTGTCCAAACAAACTAAAGAACTTATCACGAAGCTTGGGCCACTCATTGGTTTATTTTTATTAGTCATTGTTATTACAGTGCTGAATCCGAGCTTCTTATCAGTAAACAATTTATTGAACGTACTTCGTCAAGTATCCATCAGCGCCTTGATTGCGTTTGGTATGACATTTGTTATTCTCACAGGAGGGATCGATTTATCAGTTGGCTCCACATTGGCATTAACGGGTGCTGTTGCCGCAAGCTTATTGGCTGGCGGGACAGATCCATTTATCGCCATGGGATTGGCGCTTATTTTAGGACTGGTGCTCGGCGCCATCAATGGTGTCATCATTACAAAAGGGAAGGTCGCGCCGTTTATCGCTACATTGGCAACGATGACGATTTACCGCGGGCTGACACTTGTCTATACAGAAGGCCGTCCGGTGTCAGGGTTAGGTGACAGTCTGGCATTCCAACTTTTTGGGAAAGGCTATTTCTTCGGTATTCCGGTACCGGTCATTACGATGGTCGTATCATTCGCCATTCTTTATTTCATCCTGCATAAGACGACATTTGGACGTCGGGTGTACGCAGTAGGGGGCAATGAAGAGGCTGCTAAATTATCGGGGATCAGCCCGGACCGGGTAAAAATCGCCGTCTATGCCATTACCGGCTTTTTGGCAGCGATGTCAGCGCTTATTTTAACATCACGTCTAAATTCTGCCCAGCCGACAGCGGGTGAGTCCTATGAGCTGGATGCGATCGCAGCAGTCGTTCTTGGAGGGACAAGCTTAACAGGCGGTAAAGGCTGGATCTTCGGTACATTAGTCGGAGCCCTCATCATTGGTGTGTTAAACAACGGGATGAATTTAATCGGAGTTTCTTCATTCTTCCAGCAAGTTGTGAAGGGTGTTGTAATACTACTTGCGGTGTTAATTGACCGTAAAAAAACAGCATAGGAGCGTGTACAAAATGAAAAAGTGGTTGAATCTTTTGATTGCAGCAATTGCCACAATCGTATTAGCAGCATGTTCAATGGAATCCGGAACTTCTTCTGACGAAGGAAAGAAGGATGACGGCACAGACAAATCATCCGATATGAAAATTGGTTTCTCTGTTTCTACATTAAATAACCCGTTCTTCGTCTCTTTAAGTGATGCAGCAGAAGCAAAAGCAAAAGAAGCAGGCGCTTCGATCACAGTAGTAGATGCACAGGATGATGCATCCAAACAAGCGTCTGACGTAGAAGATTTAATCCAGCAAGGTGTGGATTTGATCATCATCAATCCAGTCGATTCAGCATCGGTTGTCACAGCTGTTGAATCAGCGAATAATGCCAATATTCCAGTTATTACAGTGGACCGTTCTGCTGAAGGAGGAGAAGTGGTTGCACATATCGCCTCTGATAACGTAGCGGGTGGCCGTTTAGCAGGGGAGCACTTACTATCATTAGTAAATGAAGGTTCGAAAATAGTAATGCTGGAAGGCGTTGCCGGCTCATCTGCAGCACGTGACCGCGGTCAAGGCTTTAAAGAGGCAGTAGAAGGGAAATTGGATATTGTCGCAAGCCAAACAGCGAATTTCAACCGTTCTGAAGGCTTGACAGTTATGGAAAATATCATGCAGGCAAATTCTGATATCGTTGCAGTATTTGCGCAAAATGATGAAATGGCGTTAGGTGCATTAGAAGCGATTGATTCATTTAATAAAGACGTTATCGTCATCGGCTTTGATGCAACTGAAGATGCAGTAGCGAAAGTAAAAGCCGGCGAAATGGAGGCAACTGTTGCACAGCAGCCGGAATTGATCGGTGAAAAAGCGATAGAAGCAGCCATCGATTATTTAAACGGCAAAGAAGTGGAAGCCAACATTCCTGTAGAGCTTGAATTAGTGACAAAATAATGGTATGAATACCCGTCCTGAATAGGCGGGTATTTTCTTTTGGGATTGGAATTGTCTATTAAGGAATGAAACTGTCGGATTGTCTATTATGGGGCGGAAATTGTCTATTATATAAAGGGTTTTGTCTATTATTGAAGGGGAACTGTCTATTACGGAAGAGATTGTGTCTATTAACTTCACAAAACTGTCTATTAAACAGAAAAAGCGGCATTTCTGCCGCTTTTTATAACATATATGGAGCATACCGGATTCGAACCGGTGACCCCTTCGCTGCCAGCGAAGTATTCTCCCGCTGAACTAATGCCCCGGATAAGACAAATAAATTATAACATATTCCACTGCACCTTGACAATATCCCTTCTAGTGAACTTAAATGCGTTTTCATAAAAAACGGATAAAGCAGATAGTCAGGAGAAACCTGCTGTCTATCAAACTATCAAAAAAGAGAAGACAAAGTCAAACATGGCTTTGTCTTCTCTTTAAGGAGAAACATTTTTTTCTATTATATAGCTAATGCTGGACCGAAGAATTCGTAGTGAATACGGTCGTCGGCAACACCTAACTCTTTTAGCTGGCCGATGATCGCCTGCATGAACGGAGCAGGACCGCAAATATAAACATCAGCGCCTGTTGTCAGCATGCTTTCAATCTGCTCTTTTGTTACATAGCCGTCTGTATCAGAATAGATAGCTTTGTAGTTATTGGCTTTTGCTTTAATTTGTTCTGTAAAGGCTGCAACACGCTCGTTACGTGCACATTGGATGAATGATGTATGGCGTCCGCCCGCTGCCTGAAGCATACGGTAAAGTGGTGTTACGCCGACACCGCCTGCGATAAACAGCACATCGTTTGAGCCTTCCTGCAATGTGAATAGACCGGCTGGGGCCGATACTTCGATTTCTGTACCAATTTCAGCATCATTGTGAAGGTACATAGATACACGGCCGTTTGGTGTGTTATCGTCTTCACGTTTAATGGAAATACGGTATTCGTTGTTTTCTGTGACATCTGTTACTGTATATTGACGATTCATCAAGTATTCCTCGCCTGGAATAGAAAGGCGAATGGAAATATATTGACCAGGTGCCGCTTCCGGAAGTTTCGTACCGTCAACCGGCGTTAAATAGAAGCTTGTGACGATATCGCTTTCTTGTTCTTTACGCGCAATTTTGAATGGCTTGAACATGCGCCAGCCGCCCGCTGCTTCTGTTTGTTTGTATAAATCCTCTTCGATTGAAATAAAGACATCTGCAATCACACCGTAAGCCTGTGCCCATGCATCGATAATTTCAGGAGTTGCCGCATCACCAAGTACTTCTTTAATAGCACCTAATAAATATTCACCGACAATCGGGTAGTGTTCAGGTAAAATACCAAGGCTGCGGTGTTTGTGTGCAATCAGCATAACGGCCGGCACGATTGCCTCTAAATTGTCAATATGTACTGCAGCTGCGTAAACCGTATTTGCTAATGCATTTGACTGACGGCCGCGGCGTTGATTTGTATGGTTAAAGATATTTAATAATTCAGGATGTGCTTCTAACATGTTTTTATAAAAGGTCTTTGTAATCTCTTGTCCATGTACCTCCAAAACGGGTACCGTTGATTTAATAATGTCAATTGTTTGTTGTTGTAACATAATGTCACGTCCTTTCACCCCAAACTATACGCCTGCGCTAAATTTAAAGCAATATGTAAAATATATCTTTAACAAATCTGTCACAAAACATATATATAAAATACATCTTTAAATTTCAAGCAAATTTACCCGAAGTATACTGCTTTGATGGTATACTCAGGAGGAGAAAGTTGGTGGGAAATGTGCGCTTGACAGTATATACAGATTACTCATTGCGTGTGCTGATGTATTTGGGCGTACGGGGTCCAGATCACTTGGCAACGATTCAGGAAATTGCAGACACATATCAAATTTCAAAAAATCACTTAATGAAAGTCACATATGATTTAGGAAAGCATGGCTATATAGAAACGATCCGGGGCAGAGGCGGCGGAATCCGTATGGCGATGGAGCCGGAGGACATTGTTATCGGACAGGTCGTTCGTAAAACCGAGGAGGATTTCCACCTTGTGGAGTGCTTTAATCCGGAAAACAATCTTTGCCGGATCTCACCGGAATGCCGGCTGAAAAATGCTTTGCATGAAGCATTGCAGGCATATTTAAACGTGCTCGACAATTATACACTTGCCGATGTACTCGTCTCAAAAGATACATTGTTTCAGCT
>DEQA01000226.1 GCA_002359075.1 Planococcaceae bacterium UBA3378 | reverse complement strand
CCGAAGCGGGGCTCGGTAAACTTTTTCGTCACCCATGTACCGATTCCGATCAATAAAAACGTGGAAACAATTATGAAATAGTAGTTCATCGTCGCACGACCCGTGTACTCTGGGTCTACAATCTGTGCTGCTGACTCTGTAATACCTGCTAATAACACATCGTTTGAACTAATTAAAATATTTGCGCCGAAGCCTCCAGCTACCGCCGCATATGTAATAATTAAACCTACTAACGGATTTCGACCAACACTCATAAAAATCATCGCTGCAATTGGCGGCAAAATGATAAATGCCGCATCAGAAGCTATGTTACCAACTAATCCTGTAAAGAGAATAAATGGCACGATTAGTTTTGCAGGAGCTGACATTAAAAGCTTTTTCATCACAGCCGTAATAAGTCCTGTTTGCTCAGCTAAACCAATACCAATCATGATCACAATGACCAGCCCTAACGGAGCGAAGCCTGTAAACGTGGAAACCATCTGTGTTAGGATTAATATAAGCCCCTCTTGACTTAGCAGATTTTTCACTTGAATCACATTATCTGTACCTGGTTGTATTGCCGAAATACCTAACATTGATAATATCCATGATAAAAGGAGTACTACACCTGCTAGAATGACAAATAGTGTGATAGGGTCGGGCAGCTTATTCCCTGCACGCTCGATCCTGTCCAGCATTTTATCAATCAAAGATTTCTTCTTCATTGTTTCTGGATGTCTTTGCATAAATCTCATCTCCTTTTATACTTTATTAGACTTGCATCTTTAAAATTCATTTCCATTATTTTAAGACATGAAAAGCGTAAGTCCTTTATAATAAGAAACCACATTTTCTGACTGTTTTCAATATTTTTTTATTAAAAAAGGAGAATAATATATGTATACGGTAAATGTTTTCACAGCTAAACCTTCCCTCTCATGGGTACAACGGCTCGAAAAAATGAAGCCTTCATTTTGCGAATTTCACTATTATGCTTATACAGAAATTGAGGAGCTATACACGTTGTTAGAGCAGCATTTACCTGCTGGGGACGGGGCCATTTTCAGCGGACAAATTCCATATTTTTTTGCGCAGGTACATTTTCAAAAAACAGCTGTGCCCATGGTGTATTTTGATATTTCCGAGCGCGATTTTTACCGTGCTTTAACCGAATTATTTTATGAGAAAAAAATTGCAATGAATCGGATTGCCATTGATTTCTGCTATGAAGAAAATGGCTATCTGGGCATTCAGGAATGGTCGAAAGGAGAAAAACCTTATCTTTTTAGTCAAACGATGAACGATTTTGCCAGCATCGATATTGTTGATAAAGCTGCTGATTGGCATATCCAATTGCATAGCGAAAATAAGGTAGATTTGAGCATTACACGCATTGCCGAAATGCGCGAGCGGTTAGGAGAGCACAATATACCATCTATCGTCTTATGTCCATCACTCTATGCCATGCAAGTAACGCTGGATCATCTAGTGAATCAGCTGCAGCTTACACAAAACAAAGTCGTCGTTGTGCATATTGGTATTCCGATAGACAAATCGAATATCGATGAATTGGAGTACCGCCAAATCGCCTTATATAAAGCTATTTTAGATTTCAAACAGCTGTATACGAACCCTTTTATCGTACACCGCGAAGTTTCTTATATTGAGGTCATCACGACGTATAAGTACTTTTTGACGACAACAAATAATTATACACATTGCCAGTTGGTTGATTTTTTAGATGATAAGCTTCCTTTTCCTGTGAAAGTAGGCTGGGGAGTCGGCAACACGCTGTTTGAGAGTCAGACGTTTGCAAAAAAGGCCGCCGCGCTCTGCTCCTCTAAGGAAACCCAAGGGTATATTATTGAAAACGGACGGGAAATCGGCCCGTTGTTATACGGCACTTTATTACAATTTGACGATGAAAAGCAGCAGCACTTAAAAACGCTGAGCTCCACATATGATATCCCACTATTGCAGCTGCAAAAAATTGAGGTCATGCTGGAGAAACTAACGACCCCTATCGTCAGCGGAGAACTGCTAAGCACACATTTAGGGATTACCGTGCGTTCTGCCAACCGAATCTTAAAGCATCTTCACGAAAAAAACTTAGCCGATGAATTACCAAGCATCACGTCTGCCACACGTGGCCGCCCGAAAAAATATTATCAAATTAAATTGTATTAGTAAGGGAATGTCTGGGGAATTGGTTTCCAGTTTATGATTAAAAAAGAGGATTTTAGTGAATTTTATTAGAGGTTTTTGGTAATGCAAAAGGATGCTCAATGGAATGTTGGGTATCCTTTTAAGGGTGTATTTTTTATAGAAATTGATCCTACACTGCCCTTATTTATGGTTCAATTTAGTAAATTCAAACGAGAAACGCCTTCCACTACATCAACACCTATTTACATTAAATCTTCTAGCAGTTCTGCTGAGTTGTCAGAAAACCTTTCCCCTGGAACAACAGATTTTTTAAAAATGCTCTACTACCTAGCTATAGATATGCAGGAAAATAAAGGGAACTGTGGTACGAAATCAAAGTTGACCCCTGAATTAAAAGAAGCTGTTCAAGAAAAGTTGGATGAAACTTGGTCACCTGAACAGATTATTGGCCGTTTGTATCAAGGGAAACTGAGTTTCAAAAGCATTTACCGTTGGATTTATAGCGGTTTACTAGAGGTGCCTGCGATCGTTCTCCGTCAAAAAGGAAAGCGTCAGAAACCGCGTGAAACAAGAGGTCGGTTCAATATTGGTACCCCTATTTCAAAGCGTCCAAAAGACGTTCAGAAGCGTGAGACATTTGGGCATCGGGAGCTTGATACGGTTGTTTCTGGCCGTGGGCAAGCAAAGGGTTGTGTAGCTACATTCATTGAGCGTAAAACACGCTGGTATATGGCAGACCGTTCTGCATTGTCTATGGAAACAGCTGTTAAATTGTTACATCAACAATTGCTCAAAGGGGCAATCAAAACAGCCACGACCGATCGTAGAAAAGAATGTAGCTGTTATACAGTCCTCGAGAAAGAATTAAACATTCAGGTCTATTTTGCAGATCCCTATCCTTCTTGGTAGCGTGAAAGCAACGAAAACGGAAACGGCTTATTAAGGGAGTTCTTCCCAAAGAAAACGAATGTTGATCATGTGACCTCAGTTGAGATGAAACAAGCACTCCATCTCATTAACAATCGACCAAGGAAGTGTCTTGGCTGGAAAACTCCATACGAGGCGTTTGAAGAAGAACTGTTGCGCTTAATTTGACAAACTATCTTACACAAAACATTTTATACTCTCGATATATATGCCATGACAGCCATACTAGTAAAACTCCCTTATCCTATGTAAGATAAGGGAGAGGAGAAGTATTTATATATATTTATAAATGCTACGATGTTCATG
>DEQA01000115.1 GCA_002359075.1 Planococcaceae bacterium UBA3378 | reverse complement strand
TTATGAAGAAACATTATACAGGACGGCGTATGCTTATCTGCGTAATGAACAGGATGCACTGGATGCGATGCAGGAGCTTGCTTACCGGACGTTTAAGAAAATACATCAGGTGAAAGAGCCAGCCTATATTAATACATGGCTCGTCCGGGTGCTGATTAATATTTGTCTGGATATGAAAAAGAAACAACATAAGTATGCTACAGACCCCAAGGAGCCGATATATGAACAACAGACGGATTTCGAGTTGCTCGACCTTATTCAGCACCTGCCTGAACAGGAACAGCAGGCAATCTATTTAAAATATGTGGAGCAGTGGACAAATAAGGATATTGCAAGGCTTCAGAACATTCCGGAAGGTACCGTAAAATCCCGGGTGCACCATGCATTAAAAAAACTAAGATTGCTTTTTGGGCAAGGAGGTGGCGAGTAATGCACAATCTAGATAAGGTAAAAGAGACGTTAGAAAAAATAGAGATGCCTTATGAACAGCTTGCGCAAGGGAGAAAGCAAGCTTATCAGCGTATACTGATGGAAAAGAAACGTAAGCATGAGTGGAGGTACCGCCTTGTATTGGCAGCAGTTTGTTTAGGCGTAATGATCATGGCTGTTCAGTGGATTCCAACTGTGACTCATATAGATGAGCGGATACCAGGAATTGAATCAATTGCCGATCAAATCGCCCCTAAGGAACACTTTGAATATTTAGGCATTACTGAACAACAAAACGATTTAACTTTTACGCTTAAAGGAGTGGCGGTAGAAGCGAAATATATGAGAATCGATTATATAGTAGAAGCACCTTATGATATTTCAAAGCTTGAGCCAAGCAAGGTTGAAATTTCCCAAAACGGTAAATCAATTATTGGATCAGTAGAATATGGCTGGTTCGATAAAGAAAGCAGCAAGCGGATTACGGATAAAATTGAGCTGTATATAAATGCAGGTACTATTACCTCTCGTGAAAATTTTGAACTGCAAATAACTTTTAGTGACGACCAGCAGACAACATTTGATATTCCATTTTCCTTGAAAAATTCATTGCCTGAAATGCCGCATTATAAGGTAAACGAGACAGTGAATATAGAGGGACAGGAATTTACGGTCAAGGAAGTAACCGTTTCTCCTCTCCACACAGTGATCCAATTTACGACAAGCCCTGAAAATGACATGACCCTGTATTCAATTGGCCGTATAGCGCTCCTTGATGAGCACGGAAAAGAATGGGCAACATCTAAAAAAAGTCCTATAGCCTTCGGAGGTTTGAAATATAAGGAAACGATGATTTTCCTGGAAAATAATTATTCGAAAATACCGGAGAAAATGACCCTTGTTTTGGAGGATTTGAATGCATTATCAAAAGGTGAAGATTATATTGTCGTGGACTTTAATAAGGAAAAAGTACTGGAACAGCCAACAGCTATAAAGCAAAAATTTGAAGTAGGAAATGGAGAAGTTCATTATTCTATTCCAAAAGGCGAGAAGTTATATATGGGCGTTGCAGTAGATGCGGCCGGCAAAGAATGGTCCATTAATAACCAATCGATGAGTGAAGATGAGAATGGGCTGAACTACACATATTCTTTTGAGTCTATGCCCAATCCTGTGAAACTTTATTTTAACGATTATCCGAACACTCTACATTTTGAGGAAGAGATTTTAATCTATGAATAAATAAAACAAGGATGAGGGCCTGCCCTCATCCTTTTGCTTATAATTCCTGGCGCAATGCCTGAATCACTTCAATTTTCGTTGCTTTACGTGCGGGACGCCAGCCGGATAAAATAGCTACCAGCAGGCTGATGCCTCCTGCAATCAGCACAAGGCTGAATGGAATAGTAGAAAACGTCAGCTCATAGCCTGTCAGATCTTCCTCTGATAAAGCATAGGCAAGTACATGCGGCAGAATGGCGTTTGCTCCAAAGCTGATTGCATAGGAAAGAATAATCGCAAGACCTGTACCTAACAGGCCGATAAAGGCGCTTTCCATTAAGAACAGCCGTTGAATCAATGCAGGAGAGGCACCGATTGCCTTTAATACACCGATTTCACGTGTACGCTCCGTTACAGCCATCGTCATTGTATTGAAGATGCCGATAGAGGCAATCAATACAGCAATCGTTCCGATGAATACAAGGCCAATTTTGAAGATCAGGAAGAATAAATCCATTTCCTCTAATTGCTCGACAACCGAATATACTTGATAGCCCTGATCTTTTAAACGGTCTAATACAGGGATGACATTTTCAAGTGAATCTACAAAAATCGTCGTTGTAGGGTATGTTTCCAAAGAGGGCAATAACGTTTGAACACCCTGTTCAAAAAGAATAGAAGAATCAATATACCAATCATATGAAGGCTTCTTTAATACACCGACAATCGTGAATTCCCCAGATTGTGTCTCTTGTTCCTCTTCACTGCTTTCAAACTGAAGCGTTACTGTCTTGCCGATAATATCCCCTTTATAGCCTTCTTCCTCACCGTTATACCATGTTCCATTTGCTTCTGCTTCTCTTGACTTACGCTCTATTTCTGCCTGATCCGCCTCATTCAATAAATTTTGGGCGTAATGATAGCCGACGACAATTTCATTAGGAGCCTTTGGTAAACGTCCTTCACTTAAGTTGGATGGCAGTTTTGATTGTGCCTCCATATCAACTATTTTAGCCTGTGAATAGCCTGTGCGGTCCTCGAATGTCGATAAGACGGAAGCTCCCACATCCCATTTTTTCAATACAACATTGACGTGCTCTACATTGTTTATCCACTTTTCGTCCTCTGCTGTTAGGCTTTCATCACCCCAGAGCTCGATTTCCGTAATTTTCTCTTGATTTAAAACTTCATTGCGCATCGTCTCCTGAATACCAAACCCGATGGAAGCCAGTACAATTAAAAAAGCACAGCCGATCATCGCGGCCAG
>DEQA01000019.1 GCA_002359075.1 Planococcaceae bacterium UBA3378 | reverse complement strand
AATGGAAAAAGCGAATAAGGAACAAAGGCTAAGAGCGCCACGTCCTGTGTCAACGCCTTTATGACCAACATCCTGTTGGCCTCGCCCATGGAAAGCGTCCACCCGTAGCGCAATGTGCAGTCAAGCACATATTTCGGTGGAGAGCCTATTTTATAGTACAATATTTTATAGTAGCCTATAATAGCATGATGCCTTGACTAGCGGGAATCCTTGACAGACATAGGCTGGAACTATACAATTAATCATGTATAATTTTTTTACTTTTGAAATGAAATAGGCACATATTAGATTGTCTAATATTCGCCGACTGGAACATCAGACATAATGAGCAAGTAGGAGGGGTTACATGATGGAAATGATTATCCCCGCTTTGCTTGGATTCATCGTCGGTGCCGCTGTTATCTATTTCTACATGAAACAAGTGAATGAATCAAAAGTGACTGGTGCAAAACATCAGGCTGCCACTATTGTCGAAGAGGCAAAACGTGAAGCTGATGCACTGAAAAAGGAAGCACTGCTTGAAGCAAAAGATGAAACTCACAAATTTCGTACTGAAGCTGAAAATGACATTCGTGAACGTCGCTTGGAACTTCAGAAACAAGAGAACCGTTTATTGCAAAGAGAAGAAAATCTTGATCGCAAGGATGATGCTCTGAACAAGAGAGATACTGGACTGGAGCGTAAAGAAGAAGCTCTAGCCGAGAGACAACAGCATATTGAACAGATGGAAAGCAAAGTGGAAGAGCTTGTAGCGGCTCAAAAATCGGAACTTGAACGTATTGCTGCGTTGACACGTGAAGAGGCAAAAGGCTTCATTTTAAAAGAAGTGGAGAATGAGCTTTCAACGGATATTGCTGTCATGACAAAAGAGGCAGAAACACGTGCAAAAGAAGAATCCGACAAAAAGGCCCGCGAAATTTTATCACTTGCGCTACAACGTTTTGCTGCAGATCATGTAGCTGAAACAACTGTATCGGTCGTGAACTTGCCGAATGACGAAATGAAAGGCCGTATTATTGGCCGTGAAGGTCGGAACATTCGCACACTTGAAACACTTACAGGTATTGATCTTATTATCGATGATACACCGGAAGCGGTTATTTTATCCGGTTTCGATCCTATCCGCAGGGAAACAGCTCGGCTGGCACTGGAAAAACTTGTACAAGATGGACGTATCCACCCGGCCCGTATCGAAGAGATGGTCGAAAAATCACGCCGCGAAGTGGACGAGCAGATCCGTGAAACTGGTGAGCAGACAACATTTGAGGTTGGGATCCATAATCTGCATCCTGATTTAATGAAGATTCTCGGCCGTATGAAGTATCGGACAAGCTATGGCCAAAATGTGCTGAAGCATTCCATCGAAGTAGCACATTTAGCAGGATTACTTGCTGCAGAGCTTGGTGAGGATGTTACCTTAGCTAAACGCGCTGGTCTTCTGCATGATATTGGTAAGGCAATTGACCATGAAGTAGAAGGAAGCCATGTTGAAATTGGCGTAGAACTTGCTACAAAATATAAAGAGCATCCTGTTGTTATTAATAGTATCGCTTCCCACCACGGAGATACGGAGCCGACTTCTGTCATTGCCGTTTTAGTAGCGGCAGCTGACGCGCTGTCAGCAGCCCGCCCAGGTGCGCGTAGTGAAACACTGGAAAATTATATCCGCCGTCTTGAGAAGCTGGAAGAAATCTCAGAAAGCTATGATGGTGTAGAAAAATCCTTTGCTATCCAGGCAGGCCGTGAAATCCGCATTATCGTTCAACCAGATAAAATTGACGATCTTGCCTCTCACCGACTTGCCAGGGATATTCGCAAACGAATTGAAGAAGAACTGGATTATCCAGGACATATTAAAGTTACCGTCATTCGTGAAACACGTGCTGTGGAGTATGCGAAATAAAAAATGCGGCGTTCCGTTCGGAGCGCTGCATTTTTTATATTCTCGTATTGAGGGTGGTAAGAAAAGATAGCTAGTAGACAGCGGGCTCCTCTTTACTCGGATGTCCCGCTTTTTAATATTTTTTTTGAAATGAAGAAAGTAAAAGGGATAGCGATGACAGAAGCAAGCAGGGGCGAGATTGTTTCGTTTAGTCCCAGTACATCTACCAGCAGATAGATACTTGCGGTTGTTACCGAAATGTTCACCACATATGTAAGCGGGAACTGCATGAACTTTTTCCAGGTTGGTTTTGTTTTGTATGTAAAATACGAATTTAGGAAAAAGGATCCCACCATGCTGATTAAAAAGGCAAGAATGTGGGAGAGCATATAATTCCATCCGATTATATGCAAAAATAATAGATAAAGAATATAATAATTGCCGGTATTCATGAAGCCGACCATAATAAAACGGAGCACTTCTCCGTTAATAAATCTTTTCACGCTCTGTCTCCTTTTCAAAATTGGCTGTCTCTGCAATGATGTAAGGCGGACGCCTTTTTACCTCATAATAGATGCGGCCGATGTATTCGCCGATAATGCCCATAAAGAAAAGCTGGAGGCCGCCGACAAGCAAAATCGCAGCAATCGTTGTAAAATACCCCGGTACATCAATGCCCTTTATAGTAATTTGGACAAGTATATAAAGCACGTATAAAATATCAAGGAATGTTACTGTAAGACCGAGGTAAATGGCGATACGGAGCGGCTTATTATTAAAGGAGATCACCCCGTCAATCCCATAATTCAGCAGGCTCGCAAAGGACCATTTACTGGCACCTTCTTCCCGTATGATATTTTCATATTCGATAACTGCTTCGCTAAAGCCAATCCAGGAAAATAAACCTTTGGAAAAACGGTTATACTCTTTCAGGGAGAGAAGTGCATCAACTGCCCTGCGGCTTAACAGGCGGAAATCCCCAATGCCGTTTTCAAGCCGGACATCAATAAGGGAATTAATAAACTTATAATAAAGTTTTGTCAGGAATGACCGGCTCAATTTCTCGCCGGTACGATCCCGCTTTGCAATAACCTGGTCATAGCCTTCCGACGCCTTTTCGAGCATCGCGGGAATAAGAGAAGGGGGATGCTGCAAATCCGCATCCATGATGAGTACATTTTCTCCGGATGCATAGGAAAGCCCAGCCAGCATGGCGGACTCTTTACCGAAGTTTTTACTGAATGATACATATTTTACTAATTGATCCTGTTCTGAAAGCGTCTGCAAAATATGCAGCGTTTGATCTTTACTGCCATCATTGACGAATACGACTTCATAAGAGGTGTTTAACTGGCGAAGTATAACCTTGATCTCTTCGTAAAACCTGGGCAACACGGATTCTTCATTATAACAAGGTACAACTATAGATAATTTCATATTACACCTACACTTATTTTTATTGAATCATTACTATTGTATCGTTCTCAGGAAATAATGCAAATCAAGGGAGATGCTTTGCTATAATAAAGGAGGGGTGACAACATGAAAAGAAACTTTCTTGGCTTTGTGACACTATTCATAAGCTCTATTTTTATACATATGTACTTTCTATTAACGAAACTGCCTCTCACGCCGCGAGGAACAGATGCGACAAGACAGATGCTATTCTACCGTTATTTACTAACGGATGAATACCGGGATTTAAATTTTTTCTGGTCTTGGGCGTACGGATTAGGCGGGGATCTATTCGCACAGTTTAACTATTACTATTCCACTTCCATCTTCTTTCTGCTTTCAGCGCTCGTTGATGTAGGCTCAATAGAAGATGTTATCGCACTGAATTTACCACTGTCGATTGGAAAAGTATTTTTAGCGATGTTTTTTATGTTTTTGCTGCTGCAATATGAAAAGCGCAGTTTTACAGCATCCATCATTGGCGGCCTGCTGTACGGAGGATCAGCCACATTCGCAATCTATAGCTTTATTTTTGATTTTATGGTGGATGCATTTGTGTGGCTGCCATTGCTTATATTATCGTTCCATCATTACCTGAAAACGAAAAAGCCGTTGTTCTTTATCTTAACTTTTGCCTTTATTTTGGCATCCAATTTTTATTTCGCCTTTATTGCGACGATTTATTTTATCATTTACGCCATTTACAAATATTCAGAACTGGAGGAGCCGAAAAGCATCAGACATTTCGGCAAATATACCCTGCGTCTGACGTTATGCTACACAGCAAGTATCGGGATTGCTGCTTTTAGCTTCTTTCCTGCTGTCTACCAATTTTTAAGCAGTGACCGGCTGGCAAAGGATTATGATATTCCTGTGGCCTTTGCGGGCTCTTTTTATGAAAAAGTACCTCAGCTGTTTTTCATGTCCTACCACAGCAACTATACAATCGGTATGGCAGTGCTCGTACTTATACTACTTGTTGGCGGGTGGTGTATCCGCAAGCGGGAACTGCTGCCGAAAAAGCTGTTTGTACTTGTTGTAATGAGCTTTTATCTTATTCCATTTATGTACTCGCTGTTTAACGGATTATCTGCGATGCAAAATCGCTGGTATTATTTGATCGCCTTTACGTGCAGCTTCATAGCAGGCTATTTCTTCGATGAGGTAGTAGAGCGGAAGAAAATATGGGTGCCTGCAGTGTTGTCGCTCGCCGCTCTTACAGGCTATATGTGTTTGCGCTGGCCGGAGCGTCCGGAAATATCCGTTCATTATGATATCCAGCTGCTCCTATTAGGCATTGCCGGAAGTATCGGGATTGCCCTCTACGCTGCACAAAGAAAGTGGCGGCCATATGCCAGCGCCCTCATCATTGTCAGCCTTGTTTGGACAGGGGCCCTTCAGTATTATGCTTACTTTACAAAGGTCAATGAGGACGTGACGGAAGGAATTCAGCAGTTCGATGCTTATTTTGATACGGTCGGCTATGGGGATCACGAAGGGCTGCAAGTATCCAATAAAATCAAGCAGCTGGAAGAAGAGTTTGGCCGTACAATTTGGGATTCACCGAGAATACAGCAAAACTCCGGCATGTATTACGGCTTGAAGACGCATAGTGCCTATCATAGTCTCATTCCCCGTAATCTTCATCAATTTTACAAGGAGAAATACAATATCCGGCAGACAGGAACAGTCAGCCTGTATGAGAACTATGACAACCGGCTGTATTTAGAGACAGCTCTCGGTAATGAGTTTTATGTAAGCGAGGCAAAGACATGGTATGAGCCATACGGATATAAATCGGTGTATACAACGACGAATTGGCATGTGCGGCAAAATAAAAACAAGCTGCCTATCGGTTTTGCCTATCCGGCAGATGCATGGATGACGGAGGAGACATTTGAGACTCTGACAACACCGGAAAAAGACCAGGCGATTTTATCCGCAGTCACGGTAAAGGATGAGGAACTTCAGAAAACATCATCTGTCTTTGATAAGGAAGAGCTGAAGGTAGAAACACTCTTTACGGGTATGGAGGACGTGACGCTTGTTAATATGAAAAAAACGGGCGACCAGCTCTATACGGTAGAAGAAGATGCCTATATTGAAGTACCGTATAGAAAAACAACTACAGTAGGAGAGCTCCTAGTGGAGATCGATATTAAGCCCGTGAAAGATAAAAAATTTACAATAACGATTCAGGACAAAGAGATGCTTCAGTATGCGAATAAATGGACATGGTCCTATCCAAAAGAATCCTTTACATTTAACTTGGGATGGAAGTATGAAAAGGATACAATTCAGATTAAACTGTCGCCTGGTTCGTATGAAATAGGGGATGTACGGGTTTACCGTAACAGCTATGAGCCGCTGGAGGAGCGGGTTCAGACGCTGAAGCAGCAAGGGCTGGAAAATGTAGCGTATCACCGCAATAAGCTGTCAGGCGATGTGACGATTGCTGAAGACAGCATCTTCTTTATGTCCATTCCATACAGCAGGGGCTGGAGTGTCAAGATAGACGGGGAGAAACAGGAAATCTATGAAGTAAACCAAGCATTTATCGGCTTCCCGCTTGCACCGGGTGAACATAAAATTGAAATGTCTTATGTCTCGCCGTTCTTTAAAGAAAGCCTTGTCATCTCTATTGTTACCCTATTGCTTGTAGGCATTTATGTTTGGAGAAGAAGGATAAAAGAATTGAGATGAGTAGTTATAACTATTATTATATGAAAGAAAAAGCACATGGAACGAAGGGTGGCGAGTGCATCTGCCGCTGCGCTTTCGATGCAGAGCAAAGCTTCCAGCGGGAAAAGCGTATAAGGAACAAAGGCTAAAATCGTCACATCGTGTGACAACGCCTTTGTGACCAGCATCCTGCTGGCCTGAGACCCCGCAGGAGTGAAGAAGGACTAAAGGCTAAGAGCGCCACGTCCTGTGGCAAAGCCTTTATGACCAACATCCTGTTGGCCTCGCCCGCGGAAAGCGTCCACCCGTAGTGCAATGTGCAGTCAAGCAAGTATTTCGGTAGAGAGCCCAAAAAGAGAGTGGAAAAATGGACCATCTACTACGATGTATGAAAATAATAGGCGATGATATGATTCAGCGTACACAGCTGCGGCACCGCCTTGAATTAGTAAAGGCATTTAACATAAAAGAAGACATGCGGATTCTTGAAATTGGCTGCGGTCAGGGGGATACAACTATTGCTCTGGCAGATCAAGTCGGAGAAACGGGACATGTTATGGCAATTGACATTGCACACCCCGACTATGGTGCTCCGATCACGTTAGGAGAAGCGGCTGATACAATCAAGGCTTCCCCGCTCGGTAAACGGATCACCTTTTCTTTTGAGACGGATTTACTAGGTTTAACGGTGGACGAGCCGTTTGATATCGTCGTACTGTCGCATTCTTCATGGTATTTTCGTGATCCCGAACAGCTACAGCGCTATTTTGCTTATTGCACGAAGCTGGCTAAGCGGATTTGTATTGCGGAGTGGGACGTACATTTTACAGAACGGACCCAGCTTGCTCATTTTCATGCAGTATCGATTTTAGCGTTATATAGTCAATTCGTTGAAAACGCCGGGAATATACAGCATGTTTTCAGCAAGGAGCAGCTTATTCAGATGCTTGGAACAGCCGGCTGGACACCGACGGATTATAAGACAGTTGACGCAACTTATTTGCAGGACGGAGGCTGGGAGGCCGATTATGCGCTTTCTGTCGAACAGGATTTTGCAGCAGCTCCTCTGACAATCCAAACTCTTGTCCGTACTTATTATGATCTGCTTCGCGCTTGCCCGGCACCTGCTGAGAGCTTAAATAGCACTGTCATACTGGCGAATCTGGCACTCGATTGAAAGTACGGCCCTATTGCAGCCATACAAAAAACCCGTACAGGCGTAATACGTCACGCTGTACGGGTTATTTAGCAGTATTTATTCGTTATCAGAGCGCTCTTGACGCTGAGCTTGGATTTCATCGATCATCCCTTGCAGCTCTTCTTTTGAAAAATCATATGTTTCCAGGCAGAAATGACATTGTGTTTCAATTTGTCCCATTTCATCGATCATTTCTTGAATTTCCTGTTCACCAAGACCTAGGATGGCTGTTCCGTAGCGTTCTTTTGAACATTGGCATTGGAATTTTACCGGCATTTCACTTAAAATTTGCACATTGCCTTCTTCACCAAGGACCGCTTCCAAAATTTCCTCAGGTGTCATGCCTTTTTCAATCATTTTGGATACAGGCTCGATGGATGCAAGTTGTTTTTCAAGTGCTGTAATTGTTTCCTCTTCACAGCCCGGCATAATTTGGATGATAAATCCGCCTGCAGCTAAAATCGTATTATCCGGGTTTACAAGAACACCTAGACCGACTGATGAAGGTACTTGTTCACTTGTTGCAAAATAATACGTAAAATCTTCTGCGATTTCCCCTGATACGATCGGTGTCTGGCTGGAGAACATATCACGCAGACCAAGGTCTTTCACAATTGTCATAAAGCCTTCGTTACCAACACCGGCGCGCACATCTAATTTACCCTGCTCATTCAAATCAAAATGGACTTGTCCGTTTTCCACGAAGCCGCGGACATCCCCTTTGGCATCCGCATCAATAACCATAGGACCGATTGGACCGTTCCCTTCGATTTTAATCGTTAATTTGTCATCGCCTTTTAGCATGGCACCCATCATAACACCCGCTGTCATTGAACGGCCAAGTGCTGCTGATACAACCGGCCATGTGTTGTGGCGGCGCTGTGCTTCTCCTACTGTCTCCGTTGTACGTGCTGCAAAGGCGCGGACCTGTCCGCCGTAGCCAATTGCTCTAACTAAATAATCATTCATTTATTTTTGTCTCCTTCTTGTTGTAGCATATTTATAAAAAACTCAGTATGGTTCGTCAATGTTTTGCTGAATACGCTCAAGCAGCTTTGCCAGCTGCTGCAGTTCTCTTTCGTCAAAATCCCGAAACATCTGATGAATAAAACTCGCTTTATCTGATTGGCAGCCGCCGATCCGCTGACGTCCTTCTGCTGTGAGGCGCACAAATATTTCCCGTTTGTCACAGGGGTTTTTCCGTCTCGTGACCATTCCTTCCGCTTCTAACTGCTTGAGATGGCGTGTAATCGCTGCATTATCGATGTTGACAGACTTTTGCAAAGCAGACTGGTTGATTTCCTCGGTTTGCACAAGCTGGTACAAAACTTCAAATCGCGACAGGCTCATCTGTGCGGCTTTTTCAAACTTTGGGCCAAGCTGATTGCCGAGCGACTTAAACATCAATAATATCCGTTCCTGCTCCGTTACCGAAACGTTCATTTGCGACCTTCCCTTCGTTCACTTGTCAGTGGAGAAACTTACGTTTGCCATATCGTTTATCTTTTTATGAAACATTATTCATAAAGGCCTTAATCATTGACCCCTCAATAATATAATAAATATTCGTCCATAATACAAGAAAAATGATTCCATTGTATGAACAAAGGCATGTATCATTTTTTCATTACGAAACAACATAAATAAAGACAACTGTCACTATGAAAAGCCGCTGCGTGCACACATTTTTAAAATGCCGACTGGACTATGTGTTTTTCGCCGCTGTTTATATAGAAGTTTTTATGAACTTATGAAAAAATTTTACATAAAATTTGCATCAATATAATGTTATATAGGTCATTTCCCCTGTATAATGGTTCATTAAGAACAAAAAAAAGCATGACAACGTTTTTATATAAAGGAAGGTGAATAGGATGAAAGAAAAAAATGAGTTGTTTGAATGGGTAAAAGTTCTTTCTTTTGCTGTTTTATTAGCTGTCGGCATACGGTTTTTCCTCCTGACCCCTATTGTTGTAAACGGTGCGTCCATGATGCCTACGCTCGAGGATGGTGATAAGCTGATCATTAATAAACTGGGCCCGAAGCTATCCGACTATGACCGCTTTGATATTATCGTTTTTAAATCGCCGGATGGCCCCAATTATGTAAAACGGATCATCGGTATACCCGGAGACCGGATCGAGTATAAGGAAGATGAGCTTTTCATTAATGGTAAAAAGTTCGAGGAGCCTTATTTGGATGAATATAAAAAAGAGCTCCTGGATACCGGCACATTGACAGAGGATTTCCGTCTGGAGCAATACTTAGGGGAAAAGACCGTACCGGAGAATTCCTATTTTGTCATGGGTGACAACCGCCGTGTAAGTAATGACAGCCGTTTTCCGGATGTCGGATTCATTCCTGAAGATGTGATATTAGGCAAGGCTGAATTCATTTACTGGCCATTTGAAAATTTCAGCACTGTAAAATAATCAACGCAGAGGGCTGCCAAGGCACTTCCCTGTTTCTTTGTTTTAAACTTTTCTCTTTCATACCAGAAAAATCCGGAGCGGCTTTACTCCGGATTCATTTATTTACATAGACATTTGTTGTGGCTGTCATTTCCTGATAGTACAGCAGTGCCTGCATCTGGTGTGAGCATTCCTTCGGGGTAATCGTATCCCGCTGGAAGCGACAGCCCGCATAATATTTCTGCTCGACAAACGGCGTTAACAGCTCCGCCAATTCCTCCTCTGCCAGCTCTGTATAGACATAAAAGCCAAATGTATTAAGTAATGTCGTCCATATATAAGGGTAATGCTCCCCCATCATGGCAAGGACAGACTGGATATCATTTGTTTTTAATACAAAAAAGGTCCCGCATGTCCTGTTGATTTTACGGAAGAAGCTTTCATTCGGCTCATAATTCGGTAAGGATGCATGAAAACTCGGCATGTTTGCCATTTTCAGCTGCATGTTCATTTCCTGTTTTTTCTTGATTTCCTCGTATGATTGTTTATAGCGTCCGTAGGCTGGACTGTTTAATGCTTTTGCTGCGGACATCATCAGTTCATAGATATCGTGGTAAATATAAAGAAATTCCCCGAGCTCGGAACTTTCCGCCAGCATGTGTAAGATGTCCTCACAAGTAGCAATCGCCTTCTCATATTGTCCTTCCTCATACTCAGCTGAGG
Source organism: Planococcaceae bacterium UBA3378 (assembly GCA_002359075.1). GTDB lineage: Bacteria > Bacillota > Bacilli > Bacillales_A > Planococcaceae > Lysinibacillus_B. The sequence goes on along the minus strand of DEQA01000019.1, from coordinate 7,224 downwards.
CAAGCTGCAGCTGTAGCTTTAAGCGCATAAACGGCGGTATATCCAAGGAAAGTAATTCCCGCATCTTCACTTGTGCCTCATCATACCGCTTCAGGCAAATAAGTGTGCGGCAGTAGATGAGGTATGCATCAATATAGGCTAAAGGATCAGCCCCGTGCATTTCCTTTATATTGGCAATATTATATTTTAATAGCTTCAGTATTTTAGAGCACGGTACTTGCTGCTCATGCAGAATCAACGCTATTCCTGTACTCGCCAAGCTCAATAAACGCGGAAAACGGTGCTGGAAGGCAAGGCTTGCTGCTTGTTGGTAATACTGATGCGCATAGTCTAGGTTTTTTGTCATATATGTATGGTATTGTCCTGCAAAAAGAGCCAATCTTACACAGTCTTCCGGCTTTCCGTTTTGCTTGATTTCTTCCTTGTATCGCGTATAGGCTGCATTGAAATTGTCCTGATCATGTAAATTCAGATAAATTTCGAGCATCATCAGACGCACTGCATAATAAGATGGATCGTCTGACTGCAGTTTTTGTAAAATATATTCACATAAATCACGGGCTTCCATATAGCGCGTTTGGCCCATCACATATTGTAAACAGTCAATCAGTTGAGCATTCGTCAACACCTTTACTTCCATATTCCACATCCTCCCGTATTATCCCCTGTTATCATACCATATTTATACAATTCGAAATACCTTTTGCTTATATAACTATATCTTTTCATTACTAAAGAACTGTGATCCGTTATACAAACTATACCAAAAGAATCCTATACTTGTACAATTAATATCAATCCTTTCTCACATTATAAAAACACAACGTAAAAGGGGAATATTTTTAACTGCTCTAACCTTTTTCCAGCATAAAAAACCCGTTATTCACAGCTGGGAATAACGGTAAATTGCTCTGTATGATGTTCGTTCTTCAGCAAGCAGTTATTCCGGAACGATTTGCTCGCTATGGTTCTCTTCTTTTTCTACAACAGACATTTGCTGCAGCCTTGGCCAATATTTTTTCAGCAGAATGGCACCTGCCACTAAACATAGCAATAGCGGAAAGATCATCGTCACCAGCTCTTCTTTGATCTGTTCCTGCGATGATAAATAGAAGCCTGTATACGGGGAAGCCGGGAGCAGCTCGGGCACAACCGATATAAGATTGCCGATGCTATGCAGAATGACCGTTACCCAAATATTCTGTGTGCTCGCATAGATATAGCAGAATAGAATGCCTACAAGAAAAGCGTGTATGACACTATTTCCGCCAATATGCAAAATACCGAAAATCATAGAGGAATAGATAGCCGCTTTTGTCGTTTTCGTGCGTAGCGCAAAACGGCGGAACAATATCCCTCGGAAGAAAAATTCCTCCCAAATAGGAGTAAGTATACATAGGCTAACAACCATCAGTAAAAATTGGAAAACAGTCGGCGTGCTCATTTGAAGCGCTTCTTCCGTAAGCAGCTCTTCTACTAATTGGAACAAAAAAGGAAAGACCAGTAACAGCAGCAGTCCCCCTATTGTAAGGACGATTATCCCAATACCTTTTACAAATAGCGTTGCCCCGATATATTTTGCCCATCTTCCCGCACTCATCGTCTGTTTGATAGAATGACCGGTAAACGATATTTTCTCTGTCCGGATCGCTATATATATGTATAGTACAAGCGAGCCGTTCAACAGCAGCTCTATAATCCGCTGTGCCTGCATCGTACCTGCTTCCTGAAGAAACATCATCCCTACAAAAAAGCTGATGAATGTCGCGCCGAAAAAAAACAAGATAAATTTCCAAATCGTAAAGCGTTTAATCTCTGTTTCCATATCTTCCTTCCCCCATTTGCACGATATCTGCGTTGCGTCTCTTTGTTACCTTTCTACATATATTTCCAAAAACCTTGTAATACTCGTAAAATTGATTTTATTTTAGCTGCATGTAAAGCCTATTACCCGCACTGCTGTTTAATAGGCTTACATTGCCCAGTCCATCTCCCCGAAAAAAGGGAAGCTATTCTGTTTCGTTTGAGAGGACAAACAAAATAGAGGAAACAAAGATTCTCTCTCCTATCCATTGATGGCTCTAGCAATTAGGCTGGTCACGTCCCTTTTTGTTACAGCAACACTCTTGGATCTTCTTGTTTTCCAGTGAAAAGCATTAAAAATAACAAGTGTGTTGATTATACAAATATTAGTTGATAAAAAGAGTGTTTTTTAGAGAAATGTCTAAAAAAAGAGCCGCCAGTTGATTGGAGCGAAAGCGGTGAGACTCCTACGGGAATAGCATGAGGTGAAGGCCCCGCAGGAGCGAGGGACGAGCGACGAGGAGACTGAGGCCATGCCCGTGGAAAGCGAGCCGGCTGTAGCGGAAATCAACGTTTCATACGATTATACTAACAATAAAAAGTAAAACAACACGCCTGAAAAGACAAAAGAATTTGAGCTTTTAATTTAATCGCCCCATTACTCTTTCTTTTTCCTCATATAGTAGATAGTAGTTAGAGCTAATCACTCTTTCTAGTTTACAAGGGGCAGGTGAATAGCGTTCTGCTATCTTTAGCAGATTTGCCTTTGTAAAACTTAACAGGGTTTTTCGCCTTTTAGAGATTGGTAAACGATCGGCTCTTATCTGTATAGCAGGCGCATCGAAAGACAAACATTCTTGGTTAGCCCCTTCTTACTCGGTAAAATTTTACTTGGGGGAATTTTTCTGAGCAAAAACTATAAGAAGGGTACCATCATACGGTTTATCAATTCACTGCCCTTTATATACAAAGAAATGGCCACTATGGCAGAAAGTAAATAGACCGTCTGATCAAATTCAGTCACTCCTTTCTTCCTTTCTTGTACAAAAAATAATCTGAATACCAGTTTCACTCTTTATCTTTCCATAAACACTAAAAATCAACGGAGCAATCTGAACATACGCTCCTGTGTCTCTTTTACTAGAGTCCATTCCTTACGCACGGTTGAGCCGGCTATCATGATCCTATGGCGTCCATAGGAAAATAGTAGTCAGCATCCGCCAGATGACCCTTTCCTTTCAGCAAAGAAAGATAGTTCAGTGGAGGATAAAAAAAGAAACTGGATGCTTATAACGTGTCAGCAGCGCCTGTCCATATAGAAATAGAGCCCTTTCTCCTCCCCTTCTAAACAGCAAAAAAGAGAGACTTGTATCCATGACAGTCTCTCTTTCTATTTGACTACATAACAATTTTCTCCTGGAAACGAACGGCCAGCTTTTTGACTGTACGGCTTACATTTTCCGGTGTTGTCACTTCATCCGCAAACTTTGATACCGGATGATTTCCTACGCAAACACTGTACACTGCATATGTAAATAATTCACGGTCATTTTGGTCATTCCCAAAGGCGATATAATCCTTAATCCCGAGTCGTTCGAGCCCGGCCGCCTTATTGATCGCTGCAGGGCTAATATCCATTAACCGCTCTGCATGATGGTGAAAAATGGTTACAGGTAAGGCGGACACCGCTTTACGGATATATTCATCATCGGTAAACAAAACAGCTTTTGAGATATTTTCCAGCTCATGAATGGGTCGATTTTTAGCCAATTTAAGCGGATCGAGCCCCTCATACAGCGGCTGCTCCTCACCGCCTGTATAGCTGTACTCCGAATCACAGTCAAATAAATATTTTACCTCATGCTGCATTGTCAAAGCCTTTAATTGCTCAGCTGTTTCATCGTCAAATGAGACACTCGATGATTGATCACCATGCCGTGTAAACGCGCCATTTCCTCCGACCATTCGAAAACTATGGTACTTCTCCGGTAAGACGGGCAGCAGATCACGAATCGTCCGTGCCGAAGCGAATACGACTTCATGCCCCGCCTCTATACATTCATCCAGTGCCGCACAAATATCGGGTGTTAGCGGCTTTCCATTAAAGCAGATGGTTCCATCTAAATCAAATACAAAAATCATAGTTACTCCTTTCAAACGGCTTGCCTTTCCTGCCGATCTATCTTGGCCAGCCCATATGTTTCCATTATTATCAATTTTTTAAGCCATTGTCCAGCTTCCACGCATAACTTCATCCGCTTCCGGTCAAAATGCCGGCAAAATGCTTCTTTATGGCAACAGACTATTTTATTTCTAAAGAGAATGGCTTTTCTTTGCTGACCAGCCGGCAAGTTTTGCTTATAAAAAGATTGACAGCCAGCAGCAGCCGTCAATCTTTTCCCTATTTTCATCTTAGCCAATCATTACATTCCCTTTTGCATACTGATATCTTTCCCGGCCCGTCTTCCTCATAAGGGAAAAGGCAATGGTAATAATACCGACGCGGCCAACAAACATTGTCATAATGATGAGCACCTTTCCCATTACCGTTAGTTCAGGCGTCAGTCCCATCGATAATCCAACAGTCCCGAAGGCGGAGGTAGCTTCAAATAAATAGACCATAAAATCATGTTTTTCCTCTGTAAGACTTAATAAAAATGTCACAGCCACTACTATGAAGCCGCCGCTCATTGATACCGTCATAACTTTGAGGATCGTTTCGGTCACAATCCGCCGCTTAAATAAGATGACCTCCTCTTTTCCTTGCAGCTGACGGAACAATGCCGCAATCAGAACCGTAAAGGTCGATACTTTAATCCCACCGGCTGTCGAACCGGACCCGCCACCGATGAACATGAGAAAAATAGTTAAAAACAGGGTCCCATCCGTTAAATCCGCCATTGGCAGTGTATTAGCCCCTGCTGTACGCGGTGTCACACTATGGAAAATGGCCCCGAGAATTTTTTCGGGCAGTGTCAGCGTTCCCATTGTCTTCATATTGGAATACTCAAACAGGAAGATAAGCACCGCCCCGCCAACGAGCAGGACAGCCGTCGTACTTAACACTACCTTCGTATGAAGAGAAAGCTTTCTCGTCTTATAATATTCGTACAGCTCGTTAATAACAATAAAGCCAAGACCTCCCGTCACAATCATCAGGCAGATGACAAACACAACGACCGGGTCTCCTGCATATTCAGTCAGACTTCGAAACCCTCCCATTAGATCGAACCCTGCATTATTAAAATTCGAGATAGCATGGAAAAATCCATAATAAATCGCTTTCGGAACAGGCATATCATATGCAAATCTAGCCGCAAGCACTGTTCCCCCGAGAAATTCCATCACAAATGTAAAGATAAAAATCCGCTTTGCGATTTTCACCATGCCCGCTGTCGAACTTGCGTTGAACGCCTCCTTCAGTAATAAACGCTCTTTTAACGAAATCTTTTTCCGCAGCATAATAAATAAAAACGTCGTAAACGTCATGAACCCAAGCCCGCCGATCTGAATCATCGCCAGGATGCTCAGTTCCCCAAATACTGTAAACGTATCAGCCGTATCAACGACGACAAGCCCCGTTACACATGTGGCGGATGTTGCCGTAAATAACGCATTTAAAAAAGGAAGCCCTTCTCCATCCTCCGTTGCAATCGGCAGCGACAATAACCCAGTACCTATCAAAATAATGACCGCAAAGCCCAGCACTAAAATAGCTGAAGGATTGAGCCGGTTTAGTAAATACCCCATTGTGATCTCCCCTGTTTGTTGTAAAATCAACCAACTATTAATCTCTTTCTTGCAAGGCTGAAAAGGAAACAAAAAAGACCGACTTTAACCAGCAGATTTTTTGCATAGCAAAAAACCCTTAGTTAAGGCGGTCTTTATATAACAGGACCTCCTTCGCTTTAGCCGACGAAGTTAGCTGACGGGTAGGATGGCGAAAGAGTCTATCATCCCTTCTGCTAGGCAGAATTAACCCCAAAAGATTGGTTCCTCCGTTCTCATGACATGAGATTGAGCCATATGATTTTGAATTAATGAATGTATTCTACTCCTCCTCCGGCAGGTTGTAAATATGCTTTTGGCCTGTCCGGAAATTTTTTTTTGGGAGCTTCCATCAAAAAAACAGCAGCTAAACAGCTGCTGTCATTATTTAGATAACGGAACCTCTATCGGTCCGATTTTATACGGCTCTCCGACTACTTCAAGAGGCGTACTACTGCCATTTTCAGTTGCAATCGGAGTGCCTAATTTTAAAACAGATACATACGGCGTGACAATAAGTGACGTTGCATCCTTATGAATAGCGTTCATCATCAGGCGGGTTTGACCCAGGTTATTTAGCTCCTTGCTTACACCAACATCGTAAGCGTAGATTGTCTTGTATTCATTTCCTAAATTGTCTACTACCTTATATTCCACATCGATACCATGCCAGTTTTCGATTGGCGGCTGGAATTGATCTTGTAACACTTTTTCTGTCAAATACAGCGTTGTGGTCACAGGTGTTTCCACCATTTTGCTCATATTAATTTCGAATCCTTCTTCCTGCAGCCGCAGACCGGCATCCGCGAGCTTTGTCGTTTTGCTCTCCAGCTTTTTCAGGTGGAACTGGAAGTCCCAGTCTCCTTCGTACTCTGTATAAACATAGTTAAAATCTATGACAGTATCGCCGCTCCAGCGGGCATGTACTTCCTCAGGCTTACTTCCTTTCACCAGCTGATAAACGAATAATCCGGCATATTCATGCTCGCCGACCTTTTCTGCAAGATGGCGTGTGGAGTAGCCCCCGTTTTCATATCGTTTCTTCACCTCTTCAATAATAAACGGGCCATCTAATCCAGGTCTTGTCCCCAACTCTTTTTCACTTTTCATCGTATAGGCGATCGTCACGTTCTCCCCGTCGTATACTGCATCTGTTACGGTGATGCTGATCCCGTTGCTTTCTTTTGTCACACCGATATCTGTCGCAAATTCTTCGTAATCTTTAAACACATATTTATTGTCGTCATTAAACCGTTCGAACACGCTTGCAAGAAAAGGAATCTTCTCTGCATAGGCGGGAAAGGCCATACCGGCTGTAATATTAACTGCCAGAATAATCCCGGCAGCAGCTCCGGCTATTTTGGGGATCTGCTTTCTATTTCTCCTTTTTAGCACCCGCTGCTTGATCCGTGCTATTTCCAGTTCATTCACTTCCATTGGTTCGAGTTCCGTATCTATTTTCAAGTGGTTGAATTGCTTATACACCTTCTTCATGGAACGCCCCTCCTACATACATTTGTTTCAAAGTTTTCCTGCCCCGGTACAGCCGGTTGTCAACGGCTGCCTTTGTCATTCCGACTGTCTTGCCGATCTCTTCATTTTTCATGTTTAAAAAATATTTCATGATAAAGATCTCACAGTCTATTTTGTCCA
>DEQA01000058.1 GCA_002359075.1 Planococcaceae bacterium UBA3378 | reverse complement strand
GATGCTGCATTAGCCGCATCTATCTTCCATTACAAAGAAACGAGTGTAGCAGAAGTAAAAAGCTACCTTCGGGAAAAAGGAGTATCCGTACGATGAACGTAAAATTCAATGAACAAGGACTTGTGCCGGCTGTGGTGCAAGATGCACAGTCTAAAGAAGTGCTGACAGTAGCTTATATGAATGAAGAGTCGCTGCAAAAAACGATGGAGACAGGCGAAACATGGTTTTATTCTCGTTCCCGCCAGGAGCTTTGGCATAAAGGCGCGACAAGCGGCCATACTCAAAAGGTTGTATCGATCAAAGCCGACTGCGATCAGGATGCATTAATAGTGGAAGTCATTCCAGCGGGGCCGGCCTGTCATAACGGTACAACGACCTGTTTCACAGAAACGATCCTCGAAAATGAGCGCCCGGGATCAGTTGCGATTCTGCCTCAGCTGGTAGAGGTCATTAAGCAGCGGGAAATCGATATGCCACAAGGAGCCTACACTACATATTTATTCGATAAAGGCATTGATAAAATCTGCAAAAAAGTCGGGGAAGAGGCAACAGAGGTTGTCATCGGAGCGAAAAACCGCGATAAGGAAGAAGTCAAATGGGAGTCGGCGGATCTCCTTTATCACCTTCTCGTCCTCCTGCAGGAACAAAAAGTAGACATCTATGAAGTACTGGACGTACTGCAAAAACGCCATGAAGGAAGAAAATAAGCAGCGTATGCCTTTCATTTCTGCGTCGAAAGGCAAAGCCGTCAGACGCAAAAAGTAGATATTTATGAAGTATTAGACGTACTGCAAAAACGTCACGAAGGAAGGAAATAACGAGAAGTCTGTTACAGGGGCCACGAGCAGATAGAGACGGCTTTAACGCTAGTTGCAATTGATGAAAATTCGACATGAACAGATATAGCGGTATTTTGTACTGTTTATGCTATAATAGGAACAATTATGAGGAACGTGTCAAAGCGTTCCTCATTTCAGTGGGAAAATAATTTTGTGGAAATCCACATAAGAAGGGACACTGCCTTTCCTTATGACAGGGGGCAGGTCCTTCTCATGTTTTGGAGGAAATATTTTTGGAAAATAAACGTCAAATAAAAAAAAGAAATAACGTCGTTTCGTTTATTCCGAACGGTGATTATTATTATCAAAAAGCACTGACAGCCCTGGAACGCGATCAAACAGACAAAGCTTATAAATATATTAAACGTGCTGCCGAGCTTAGCCCGGATGACGGCTTGATTTTAATGCAGTATGGTGTACTGGAAATGGAGCTTCAAAATTTTGAACATGCCTATGAATTGATTCACACGGCCTACCACCTGGATCAAAATGAACCGGAAATTGTCTTTATGCTTGCTGAAGTCTCGGGATGTATAGGGATGATCCATGATGCCCAAAAATATGCGCTGAAGTATTTAGAAATGGAGCCGGAAGGTATGTATTCGGTAGAGGCCCGGGAAATTCTGGATTTTGTGGAGTTTGAAAAAGAAGTGCTGGAAAACCTTGATGAGAATGACTCGGAAAAAATGGTCGGACAGGAAAAAGCACGCCGCTTAATGGAAAACGGTGATTTCAATAAGGCCATTGAAGTATTGGAAGAGCTGATCGAGCGGTTCCCGGATGCGTGGGCAGCTTATAATAATTTATCGCTTGCTTACTTTTATATTGGAGAGGCAGAGGAAGCGCGTGCCTTATTGCGCCATGTCCTGCGCGAAAATCACGGAAATCTTCATGCTTTATGCAACTTGGCGGTGTTTGCCTATTATGAAAAAGATGAAGAGGAGCTCTCCTCTTTGCTTGCCATTTTAGCGAAAATCCAGCCATATGAATGGGATAATCGTTACAAGCTCGGTGCGACTCTTGCGTTAATCGGCCAGTACGAACAGGCATATAAATGGCTGCGCTCGATGAGTAAGCGCGGATATGAAGGGGATCCCGGTTTTTATTTTTGGCTGGCACAATCCGCCTATTTTTCAGGTTATGAGGAAGCAGCAAAGCAGGCGTGGGCCCATTTAATCAAGCTTGATCCTGCGAAGGAAGGCTTTGAGCCATGGCAGCATAGTGCTGGCAAATCAAGCTCCCTTGAAAACAGCCGGGAGTTGATCATTGACAAGATTAACAGTCGTTTTACATCCGACCGGCTATTCGGTTTTTTCCTTTTAAAGCGTTCAGCACATAAACAGGAAATTATTGCGCATCCAAAGTGGATCGATGTTGCAAACTACAACGAGGTCGAAAAATTATGTCTTGCCTATGCGCTCGGCCATGAATTCAGCAAAAGTGCCAAAGGACAGCTCAGCATTTTACGGGGCATGGAAGTGGCGGAATTAGTAGCTGAAAAATATGGGGCCATTCATCATGAAGCTGCCCATGTGCTGCAGCTGTGGTTTGCCCTGTTTGAGCTGGCTGTAGAGGCAGATTATCCGTTCAGAAATGTAAAGGCATTGGCTGCTTCGGTTGATTATATGTTCCATTCAGCTATGGATGAGAAAGTAACGAAAAAACAGTTTGCCGAAAAATACGGAGTCAGTGCGGCTACATTGACAAAGTATAGTGACGAGCTTGTTGATTTTGTTCCCGAGGATGTATAAGCATATAAATTGAAACAGTTAAAAATATCGCATACGATATAAGTGACAGTTGTGTTATGAGGAGGATTTCGAAATGGCAGAAGAAAGAATTTATGACGTAGTAATCATTGGCGCAGGACCTGCTGGTATGACAGCAGCGGTCTATACATCCCGTGCAAAGCTCTCTACATTGATGTTAGAGCGCGGTATTCCGGGTGGTCAAATGGCAAATACGGAGGAAGTAGAAAACTATCCGGGCTTTGATACAATCCTGGGGCCTGAGCTTTCTACGAAAATGTTCGAGCATGCCAAAAAATTCGGCGCGGAATATGCGTATGGTGATGTAACCGAAATCATCGACGGCGAAGAATACAAAACAATTATTGCTGGTAAAAAAGAATATAAAACACGTTCTATTATCATTTCAACAGGTGCAGAGTATAAAAAAATGGGCATACCGGGTGAAAAAGAGCTTGGCGGCCGTGGTGTAAGCTACTGTGCAGTGTGTGATGGCGCCTTTTTCAAAGAAAAAGAGCTTGTTGTTGTCGGCGGAGGGGACTCTGCTGTTGAAGAGGGAGTCTATTTAACACGCTTTGCGAAAAAAGTGACGATCGTCCACCGTCGTGATGAGCTGCGTGCGCAAAAAATTCTCCAAGAACGCGCCTTTGCGAACGAGAAAATCGACTTCATCTGGAATTCAACAGTGAAGGAAATCCATGAGGTAGACGGCAAAGTGAGCAGTGTAACACTTGCATCCACAGTAGATGGTACGGAAACAGAATTCAAAACAGACGGTGTGTTTATCTACATTGGTATGCTGCCGCTGACAGGACCATTTGCTTCTTTAAATATCCTGAATGAGCATGGCTATGTTGTAACGAATGAAAACATGGAAACTGCAGTGCCTGGTATTTTTGCTGCAGGGGACGTACGTGATAAAATGCTCCGCCAAATTGTCACAGCGACAGGCGACGGCAGTATTGCCGCTCAAACAGCACAGCATTATGTAGAAGAATTAAAAGAAAAGCTCGGTTTATAAATTAATCATACCTTAATCTGATTGTAACTTCCTTGCAATAATGAAGCAGTATAATAAAAGGTGAAACTGACTATTATCGTTAAAAAAGTTCTACTCCCTTTTTATACTTACTTTAGGCTGTTTGACAGGCGCTGGCTTGAAAAACAGCCTCTTTTTTTGCGTGTATTTTTGGAACGGAAGTCGCAGACAAGGTATAATAAAGAAAAGAGCATCAGGATTAGAGGTGTAATGTATGCAGAGAATTGCAAACTTATTAGCTGTTCAAAATGATCAAGTGCTATTGCTTCAAAAGCCGAGACGCGGCTGGTATGTAGCCCCGGGTGGCAAGATGGAAAGCGGAGAGTCCATCTATGAGGCAGCTGTGCGCGAATTCCAGGAAGAAACGAATACAACACCTCTAGATGTGCATCTGAAGGGCGTATATACGATGGTGATTAAAAATGGGGAGCAGGTTGTTGATGAATGGATGCTCTATACATTTGTAGCCCATGGTATAGAAGGAACCCCTTTTGAGGAAACGCGCGAGGGGAAACTGGAATGGCATCCTGTCGGGGCATTACAAACACTTCCGATGGCAAAGGGTGATCGTACAAATTTATTGTTTGCTGCCCATCAAAAAGGCATACAGTATGGTACATTCGAGTACACGGAAGATTTTGAACTGATTAGTGAACAAATTCAATCATCAAAAGAGGAGTGAGAGGGAACGTGGGTACTAGTCAGCATTACACACATGAGTTAGTTATTATTACGGGAATGTCCGGTGCAGGAAAAACAGTGGCTGTACAAAGCTTTGAAGATTTAGGCTACTACTGTGTAGACAATCTGCCGCCGGAGCTGTTAACGACTTTTTATACATTAATGAGAAATTCAGATAAAAAGATTTCGCGCATCGCGGTTGTAATGGATTTGCGGGGGCGTGAATTTTTTGATTCGATGATCGATGCACTTGATACGCTTTTGCGGGAGGAAGACGTGAAGCCGCATATTTTATTTTTGGATGCCGATAACGAAACGCTTGTACGCCGTTATAAGGAATCTCGCCGTTCCCATCCATTGGCACCGCTCGGATTGCCGCTTGAAGGAATTAAACAGGAAAGACAAATACTATCAGAGGTAAAAGGCAGGGCGAAGACGGTGTTTAATACATCGAAAATGAAACCGCGCGAGCTGCGTGAACGCATTTCCCTCGAGTTTTCCCATGCCAGCACACCGATGTTTTCCATCAATGTCATGTCTTTCGGTTTTAAACACGGCCTTCCTATTGATGCGGACCTTGTATTTGATGTCCGCTTTTTAAAAAATCCATATTATGAAGATGAGCTTCGCCATAAAACCGGCCTCCAGACAGAAGTCTCCTCCTATGTACTGGCTACGGATGAAACACAAGCGCTCATCGCAAAACTAACAGACTTGTTTCAGTTTATGATTCCCCAATATAAGGCGGAGGGGAAATCCCAGCTTGTCATCGCTTTTGGCTGTACAGGCGGCCAGCACCGGTCTGTAACGCTTGCTGAGTATTTCGGTAAATTATTGGGGCATACAGAACAGACAGTGATCACACATCGGGATATTGAGCATAGCCATAAAAAGGATGAATAAAGGGAATCATCATAGAAAGGATGAGGGAATGCGAAAGAAAAAAAAGAAAATCGTCGTGATCGGAGGAGGGACGGGATTGTCAACGCTGCTGCGGGGGTTGAAAATGCACCCTTTTGATATCACAGCAATTGTGACGGTAGCAGACGATGGCGGTTCCTCCGGGAGACTACGCGATGATTACGACATTCCGCCTCCTGGAGATGTCCGGAATGTCATTGCGGCTCTATCAGATGTAGAGCCGCTTATTGAACAAATGTTCCAGTATCGTTTTCACAACTCGAACGAACTAGGCGGGCATTCACTTGGCAATCTTATGCTGACGGCGCTAACCGATATTACAGGCGATTTCAGCTATGCGATTGCCGAAATGTGCAAAGTATTGAAGGTACACGGAAAAGTCATTCCTGCTGCGAATAAAAAAATAACATTACATGCAGAACTGATAGATGGTACATATATACAAGGTGAATCTCGTATTCCGGAGGCGACCGAGCCGATTAAGCGTGTATTTTTGGCGCCGCAGGATGTAACAGCTTTACCGGCGGCAGTGAAAGCTATTTATAGTGCTGATCTGATCGTTATCGGTCCCGGCAGTCTTTATACAAGTATCATACCGAACTTGCTTGTCAAAGAAATCGGCAAGGCCGTTGTAGAGTCGGCGGCACGGAAAATCTATATTTGCAATTTAATGACACAGCGTGGCGAAACAATCAATTATACTGCTTCTCAGCATGTAGAAGCAATCCATGAACATGTAGGGACCCCTTTTATTGAGGGTATCTTAATCCATAATAAGGAACTGCCCCCGAATGTAAAGGCCAGCTATAAAGAGGAGAATGCTGAACCGGTTTTGTTTGATATTGAGCGTTTAAACGAGCTGGGGCTTCAAATCTATAAAGAGGAAATAGCGATGATTGAAAAAGGTACCGTCCGCCATCATTCACTAAATGTAGCGGAATGGCTTTGTCAATACACACTACAGATTGAAAAAGAACAATCTAGTTTATCATAACAATATAGTATGATAGTGCATACATATTGTGTGAAAAGGGGGATATCAGATGTCATTTGCTTCAGAGACAAAAAAAGAGCTGACACAGGTGGAGGCTGATGATTTGAGCCTGAAGGCAGAACTATCCGCCCTCATTCGGATGAATGGCTCACTAAGTTTTGCAAACCGGCAGCTAAGTTTGGACGTCCAAACGGAAAATGCTGCGATTGCACGACGTTTGTATACTATTGTCAAAAAGCTCTATAAATATAATGTAGAGCTGCTAGTACGCAAGAAAATGAGACTTAAAAAGAATAATGTCTATATTTGCCGGATCCGCGAAGGGGCAAAAGAGCTGCTGATGGATTTATATATCATTTCGGATGATTTCCAGTTCAATCATACGATTGCAAAGGAATTAATCCCGAAAAACCAGCACAAACGCGCTTATTTGCGCGGCGCTTTTTTAGCAGGAGGATCGGTGAACAATCCGGAAACTTCTGCGTATCATTTAGAAGTGTATTCCCTTTATAAAGAGCATGGGGAAGCGCTTGCTGAATTAATGAATGAATTTTACCTGAATGCGAAAACAATTGAACGCAAAAAGGGCTTTGTCACGTATTTGAAAGAGGCTGAAAAAATTTCTGATTTCCTCAATTTAGCGGGTGCACACCAGGCAATGCTGAAATTTGAAGATGTACGGATCGTGCGGGACATGCGTAATAGTGTAAACCGGATTGTCAATTGCGAAACGGCAAATTTAAATAAGACAATCGGCGCGGCAATCCGTCAGGTAGACAATATTCGCTTTATTGAAAATGCAATCGGCCTGGACCAATTGCCGGAAAAACTGCGGGAGATTGCCCGTTTACGTGTGGAATACCAAGATGTCACGCTAAAGGAATTAGGCGAAATGGTATCTACCGGTACAGTAAGTAAATCAGGGGTGAATCATCGTCTGCGGAAGATTGATGAAATTGCCGATGCCCTGCGCCGCGGTGAATATGTGAAAAACTGAGCACAGATATGTGCTTCTTTTTAAAAAATGGCAACGATTTCAACAAGAAACATTGTTCTTTTCCAGTGTTTTCGCTAATATAAAAATAAATGGATGCACGGTTGTGAAAGGGAGTTTTGCGAATGGTTGAAAACCAAGTAGAGGTAAAATTGAAATCAGGACTACAAGCACGCCAAGCTGCACTATTCGTGCAGGAGGCAAATCGCTATAAGTCGGACGTTTACTTACAAAAAGATGAAAAAAAAGTAAACGCCAAGTCGATTATGGGCATTATGAGCCTGGCGATTGCAAAAGGAACAGTCATCACATTGATGGCTGATGGCGATGATGCCGATAAGGCAGTTACGTCTCTGTCCTCATTGATCGAAAAAGAAGATTAGTTTCATGACACAGCTCTTTGGAGTTGTGTTTTTTTCTGCAAAAAAACACAACCGCACAGCATGCGGATGTGTTTTTCAATTGATACTGCTTATTTGCGATCCATAATATGGTCGATTAAACCGTATTCTTTTGCACGTTCAGCTGTCATGAAGTTATCACGGTCTGTATCGCGTGAAATAACTTCAAGCGGTTGGCCTGTTCTTTCGGAAAGAATCGTGTTTAATTTCTCGCGCAGGAACAAAATGCGTTTCGCAGCGATTTCGATCTCTGTTGCCTGTCCTTGAGCACCGCCAAGTGGTTGGTGGATCATCACTTCAGCGTTTGGCAATGCAAAACGTTTGCCCGGCTCACCAGCAGCAAGCAGGAATGCACCCATCGATGCTGCCATACCGATACAGATTGTCTGTACTTTCGGTTTAATGAAGTTCATTGTGTCATAGATGGCCATACCGGCAGTAATGGAACCACCCGGTGAGTTGATGTAAAGCGAGATATCCTTATCTGGATCTTCCGCTTCCAGGAATAGAAGCTGTGCCACGATCGAGTTTGCAACATTATCGTCGATGCCGCTGCCTAGTAAGATGATACGGTCTTTCAGGAGACGTGAATAAATATCGTATGCACGTTCACCACGGTTTGTCTGTTCAATAACTGTAGGAATTAAATTCATAATAAAATCCTCCTTTTAAAAAGGTAAATTCGAATGCTAAATGCTGAAAAAATTAACCATCAGCTGTACCATTATCATACACGGATTAGTCAAGAAAGGTCAAATATAAACTCCCGATAGATTAGGTATTGATATTTATCCAAGACTTCTGTATAATACATAAGGTACTGTTAATTATATGTCCTCGTGGTGTAATGGATAACACTGAAGATTCCGGTTCTTCCGCTGGGGGTTCGATTCCCTCCGAGGGCGCCAAATATGCTTTCTTTAACCTTGTTTTGATCGCAAGGTTTTTTTATTTGCATGCCGGCTGCTACTATAGGCTCTCTATTGTTTGTGAAAAACAGATAAATTTTCCCGTTGAAATCAAATGAGGAAAATAAATTCACTTGAAATATAGAAAGATTATTAGTAAATTAATAAATGCAGCATTTTGTTGCGAGAAAAAAGCAAAAAAGTAGCTTATTTGCGTGAATTATGTCATACTCTACAGAGTTGCTATTGTAGCTATAGGCTTATTTTATATTATGCCCAATGAAAGGGCGCCATTTTACAGTTTCAATTTAAGATCTTCAATTAAGTAAAGTAATATCTGAGTCCGTTTTGTTAGTTTAGCAGCCTGATAAAACGGAGGAGGAATGAATAGGATAAAATGAACA
>DEQA01000167.1:996-5018 GCA_002359075.1 Planococcaceae bacterium UBA3378 | reverse complement strand
GTTACATCGTTAACGAGCAGAATATTTTTCAATGTCTTAATAACAGGAACACCGCCGGCAACTGTCGCCTCATATCCAACAAATACACCATTTTGCTTTGCTAATGCCTGCAGCTCCATTCCTCTTTTCGCAAACATTACCTTATTCGCTGTCACGATATGACATTTGTTTTCAATAGCTTGTTTTAAATACGAAAAGGCCGGCTCTTCATTAACGATTGCTTCAAATACAACTTGCATGCCTTCTTCGGCAAACACGTCATCAATATTATCCGTCAACAAATGCTGTGTGCCTGGAATCCGTTCACTTGAAGTATCGCGCACCAAAATTTTAGCTACCTCTAATTCCACGCCTAATTTTTCCCGCAGTGCTTCCCGCTTTTCATTTAAAATATGATAAATCCCTTGCCCTACTGTGCCAAATCCTAGGATAGCTGCCTTTATTACTGCCATGTATGTCTCCCCCAACGTCTCAAAAAATCTATATAAACGTACCATTCTTATAATTTTATATAAAAAATTCTATCTTATATTCTAAACGAACACAAGAAAAATCTCCCCTAGAAAAACATTTGTTTTTGTAAAATGAACACCGAGCCTTTACTATTTCCTTGTATATTTCATATTACTTCCACATTTTCGCGTACCGATCGTCTATCCTGCTTACATTGGGAAGAGTATAAAAAGAAAAGCACCCCCTGGCGGATGCTTTTAAATTGGCATGTTGTATAATCTTTCCCTAAACTTTTTTTATAATGCCCTATTTCCGTTCACACAGCAATATGCATGCCTTCTAATGAAGCACGATAATGACCGAGCACTTTTTTCGCAATCATTTCCTCTTTTTGAGTAAATGGCGGGATACCGTATGTGCGGTGTATCAGCTGAAATTCCCCGTATTTTAAATACCACTCTTTTGCCGGTAATGAAATATGGTCTGCTCCCGAGTCTTTATAGGCATCATATACTTCTTTCACAATATATCCGGCAGATGCCAGGCTGTATGTCATTTCCTTAAAAGCCCCATGGCCAAAAACCTTTTTCCACATCGTATCAATCTGTGCTAATAACTGCTGGATAGAAATCTGGTTGACGAAAGCATTTGCTTCATTTAATTCATATATAAAATAAGCTGCGACATGCTGTGCGCTGTATACATTCCCCATTTATATCTCCTCTTTTCCTATGATCATGTATGATGCTGTCATGGGAAAGGGATGATCACCTTTTCCCAAGTGACAAGGTAGGTTTTAATATTGGTTTTATAGTACAAAACATCACAGCTATTGTCAATAAAACTTATAAACTTACTATGAATTGGCGTTCTTCTTTTTATAAAAGCGATGGTTCTCTATGAAATGACACGGAACCACCGCTTTGTTGCCGAATGAGGCAATAGATTAAATGGATGCTGCCAGTTTCTCTTGTACTTTTGCGAGTGCCTGCTCTAAATCAGCCACAATATCGTCTACATTCTCTAACCCGATTGACAGGCGGATGAGCCCTTCGGATACGCCGGCAATTTTCAGTTCCTCAGCCGACAGCTGCTGATGCGTTGTTGATGCCGGATGGATGATTAAGGAACGGGCATCCCCCACATTCGCTACATGAGAGAACAGCTCAACATGATCAATTAATGCACGCCCGGCATCACGGCCTCCCTTGATCTCAAATGTAAGAATAGAGCCGTAGCCATTTTTCAAATATTTGTTAGCTAACTGATGAGAGGGAAACTCTTCAAAGCCCGGGTAATTTACATAATCCACAAATGAGTGGTGTTTTAAATACTCGCCGACCTTTAAAGCATTTTCATTATGGCGGGCTACACGCAAATGAAGCGTTTCTAACCCTTGGAGAAAATGAAAGGCGGAGTCTGCTGATAAGGTCGGACCAAAATCGCGCAGCAGCTGAACACGCAGTTTTGTGGCGAATGCCGCATTTGGTACATCTATTCCGTAACGGATTCCATGATAGCTTGCATCCGGCTCCGTAAATCCAGGGAAACGCCCCTGTGTCCAGTCGAATTTTCCTGCATCTACTACCACTCCGCCAATGGTTGTACCGTGGCCGCCGATCCATTTTGTTGCCGAGTGAACGACAACATCAGCACCGAAATCAATCGGATTTGTACCATATGGAGAAGGAAAGGTATTATCAATAATCAGTGGCAGTCCGTGTTCATGGGCAATAGCGGCGACCTGCTCTATATCTAAAATATTTAAGCTTGGATTGCCGACTGTCTCGGCATAAATCGCTTTTGTTTTTTCTGTAATGGCCGAGCGGAAGTTTTCCGGGTCGCGCTCATCCACAAATGTAGTTGTAATCCCGTACCTCGGTAATGTAGTGGCAAATAAATTGTATGTGCCTCCGTAAAGTGAACCGGCAGAGACAATCTCATCTCCAGCACCGGCGATATTTAGAATTGAAAAGGCAATGGCGGCAGCCCCGGATGATAAACCTACAGCAGCCGTCCCTTTTTCCACTAACGCAATCCGCTCCTCAAAGGCACCTACTGTCGGGTTCATAATACGAGAGTAAATATTGCCCGGCTCCTCAAGGGCGAAAAGGCGCTGCGCATGAGCAGTGTCCTTAAATGCATAGGCAGTCGTGCGGTAGATAGGCACGGCAATGGCCCCTGTAACAGGGTCCGGCTTTTGCCCGCCGTGTAATAATAGCGTTTCTGGATTTTGTGACATGAGTATCTTCCTCCTTAATGTATAGTCGATGGACAATCGGTCGAGGAGGATATGGAAAACTCCCCGTACTCTATTTGAAAAAAGGCTTCTGTACAAATGAGCACTAAAAAGCCCTCTTCTCAAATAAGAAGAGGGCTGCAAATGAGCAAGTTTTCCTCCCCTTATCTTTCAGATCCCGATTAGAATCTGTAGGAATTAGCACCTTTGTAAGTCATTACTGGTTGCCGGGCATCACAGGGCCTAGTCCCTCCGCCGCTCTTGATAAGAGTTTATGATTCATGTTCCATCTATTGCTTCACAGTATAAAACAGGTTAATCCTATTAGTCAACTGTTAATTTAAAATTTTCAGTTTTTATTCTTTCTACCCTACGCGCACTTCCCGCTCTTTCATGGCTGAACAATACTTTTATATCCAATATTTCACTCATTTACTTCAGGAAATGTTATAAAAATAATGATTACACCAAGTTTTACATTCTTATTATTCAGCTCCTATCATAAGGAGTTTCAGTTATTGGTAGATGGTAAAAATGGTAGTACTACACCTTCTATCAGCCCACAATATCATCAGAAATAGGAGTGAATTATAATGGCTGCACAGACACAAAAGAAACAAAAACGTAACTTAAAACCGTTTTGGATCATACTTGCCTTTGCCGCTTTAATCATTATCACTATACTTCCTAATACAGGTGATTTGCCGGTAGCAGGACAACGCGGTCTTGCCATTTTAGCATTTGCTGTCATCCTATGGGTGACAGAGGCCGTTTCCTACCCGGTAAGTTCTGCCATGATCATTTCTTTAACCGCCGTTCTACTCGGGCTTGCCCCTTCTATTGACGATCCGGATACAATGCTTGGTACAACAGGGGCATTAAAGCTTGCCCTCGGTGGATTCAGCAACTCTGCTGTCGCACTCGTTGCAGCGGCCTTATTTTTAGCTGTGGCTATGCAGGCAACAAATCTGCATAAACGGCTTGCGCTATGGGTTTTATCGATTGTCGGCACAAAAACAAAAGCTATCGTCCTAGGGGCCATTCTTGTTTCTATTATTTTAGCTTTCTTTGTCCCTAGTGCTACAGCGCGTGCCGGGGCAGTTGTTCCCATTCTTCTTGGAATGGTAGCAGCATTCGGCTTACCAAAGGACAGCCGCCTAGCTGCCCTGCTCGTTATTACATCCGTTCAGGCGGTTTCGATTTGGAATATCGGTATTAAAACCGGCGCAGCACAAAATATGGTCGCGATCGGCTTTATCGAGGAGCAATTCGGGGTAGACATATCATGGGGCTCATGGCTTTTATATGCCGCACCATTTTCCATTATCAT
>DEQA01000167.1:0-922 GCA_002359075.1 Planococcaceae bacterium UBA3378 | reverse complement strand
GTCATCAAACAGCAATTGGCAGAGTTAGGGCCATTAAAGGGCAAGGAAATCCGGCTTATTATCATTTCCCTTCTCCTGTTAGTGCTGTGGGCTACGGAAAATATTATCCATCCTTTTGATACAACGACTGTTACGATTGTAGCCATTGCCATCCTGCTCACCCCAAAGATCGGCGTATACACATGGGCAGAAGTCGAAAAACTGATTCCCTGGGGCACGATTATCGTCTTGGCCGTCGGGATTTCACTCGGTACAATCCTGCTTAATACAGATGGAGCCCAATGGCTGTCAGACGCTGTATTTGGCTCCATCGGTCTAGATTCCATGCCGATATTAGCTACAATTGCTTTATTAACAGCCTTTAATATTTTGATTCATCTGGGCTTTGCCAGTGCAACAAGTCTGGCATCCGCCCTGATTCCGGTTTTCATTGCACTTGCTACTACACTTACAATGAACGTCGATGAAGTTGGCTTTGTTCTCATTCAGCAATTCGTTATTAGTTTTGGCTTCCTGCTGCCGATCAGTGCACCGCAAAATATGCTGGCCTATGGAACAGGCGCCTTCACTACAAAGGATTTCCTGAAATCCGGTATTCCGTTGACGATACTCGGCTATCTGCTCATTCTCTTATTTAGTGCAACGTATTGGCAATGGATTGGCTTACTGTAATAAAATAATATAAGATGAGCTTAAAGGAAATTCCTTTAAAGCTATTTTCGTAGAAGGGGGACGATCAATTGAATAACACAAAAGAACTTTTAAAAAGCCACTCATCTGTCCGTAAATATACAGGAGAAGAAATTTCGCGCGAAACAGTGATCGACTTAATCGAAACGGCACAAATGGCCGCAAGCTCACACTTTGTACAGGCATATAGTGTCATTTGGGTAACGGATGAGGAGAAAAAGAAAAAGCTGGG
>DEQA01000085.1 GCA_002359075.1 Planococcaceae bacterium UBA3378 | reverse complement strand
CGTTCCTCGAAATGAGGAACTTTCGTCTGCAGTCTCTCTATTTTTTCTACCCGGGTACACGGGTAAGGAGCGCTGTCCCCATCAGACTCTATTATCGGGGAAGGTTTTTTAATCGCCAGTTTTTGATAAAAGATATGGTGTTCATAATGATCCACCTTACTGCGTTTTACTTGCAAAGCATCAAAAAATAATTGGGCAAGGTTCGACTTCAGTCTAAAAGAGCGCTTATGCAGCTGCTGTAATGTCGCAAGCGGCATATTTAACAGCTCCTGCCAGCACGCTTTTAAAAGCATAGCAGTCGCCTTTGCATCATCATCTGCCCGATGCGCTTTTTCCAAAGCTATCCCAAGCTCGTTTGCCAGCTCTCCAAGCTTATAGCTCAACGCTGTAGGAAAAACAATTTTCGCCAGTTCCACTGTATCAATTGTTTTCCCATGCCACTGGGACAGCCCTGCACGCTTAAATTCAGCCTGCAAAAACGGCAGGTCAAAATCGGCGTTATGTGCTACAAAAACAGCACCATCCAGCAATTCATAAATTCTATCGGCATGCGCTTCAAACGGAAGAGCATCCCGTACATCTTCATCCGTAATATTTGTCAAATCCTGAATAAAGAGCGGAATCGACCGGCCTGGGTGAATGAATGATGTAAAAGTCTTCTCAATACACCAATCCTTCATTATCACGATCGCGATCTGAATCATCCGGTCTCCATTAGCAGGGTTATGGCCTGTTGTTTCTAAATCGACAATTGCGTATTTTTGACTTTCCATCATTTTTCTCAACTCACAGTTCTCATAATTATATGCGCATTTTATCATAGAACGCTTTCCCCGGTCATGCCATACATCCGTTTAAAATCGAAAACAGCAGGCAAAGCAAATAAAAAAACGCATTACCAAAAAGAGGTAACACGTCTTCATATGTATATAAAGCGAGCAGGGGCTCATCTTCCCTGCTCTATTGCAAAAGCTTCCCAGCAAATCCGTGCTGTAAATGGATGCTTTTGTTGTAAAGCAATGCTTTACATAGGTTGTTTGGCACCTGTTTATTATTGTAGCATAGAACTCTCTCTCCGGCAATCTACTATAAAAAAGTACCCGGAATCCAATCTGTCCGGGCACCGCGTTATTACGAAACTTGTTTTTCCTTTTTAAAAACCCATTTCCGCTGCACGACAAACGCCAGAATAAACAGGGTCGCATCCACAAGTACCTTCAAAATAATTTCGCCGTTTTGAAGCCATTCGCTATAAAGCAGCTGCACAGATCCCGCAGAAGTAACCATAATAAAGGCTGCCAATAAATAGTACCTATAGAGAGACTTCCGCGAACCGCTTTTAAATACAGTATGACGGTTAATATAATAATTAAATAGAGAGGAGAGAAGCCTTGCCAAAATAGTGGCGATGATAAGAAACGACATCGGTGCTACAATCTTGAACACTTTTGCAAACAGCATAAATAATGCCAAATCAATTAAAAAAGAGGCACTGCTTGTCAAAGCGTAAAGCAAAAAGATCTTATAGACTTGAAAAGAATCATGCAATGGTCGAAAATGCGATGACTTATTCCCCTCTAAATACACCGTATCAATCGGGACCTCGGCGATCGGGATTTTCAATTCCTTAAGCTTGGCAAGTACATTCATTTCATATTCAAACCGTTCCCCTTCAATCGACAATAGCTCCGGCAGATACTTTGTCGGAATACCACGAAGCCCTGTTTGTGTGTCATTTAGCCGGGTACCTGTCATAAACCGATAAATAACTTTCGTGCACTGGTTGCCAAACCGGGAGCGTGCCGGGATATCTTTTCTGGAAAAGTCCCTAGCCCCTAAGATCAGTGCATCATCCGATTCTACCAGCGATTGTACAATGTTCATAATGTCTTTTGTCAAATGCTGCCCGTCAGCATCAATTGTAACGACTGCACGCAGTTCGGGGTGCTCGTTATAAATATGATGAAAGCCCGTTTTGAGCGCACGCCCTTTTCCTTGATTGGCGGCATGGCGCAATATAGTTACTTGTCGAAATGTATCAAGCTTATTGAATAGATAGCTTGCATCACTACCATCATCCACCACAAAAATTGGCCCTGTATGAACTTGTACGAGTTTTTCAATTACTTGGATAGCTTTTTCATCCGGTTGATATGCGGGCATTAAAATTCCGATTTCCTTCATTTTGTCACCATCTTTCCATGCTCTATTCTCCTATTACCCATCATCTTTAAAACATATTCCATATGGGACAACTTATTGATATGTATCTATTTACTTATTTTCTCTTGCATGGTGTGGTGATACACTAGTAAATAGTTTATTACATATAGAGGAATACTATGCGAATTCACTTAACTTATCTGCTGCTTTTACTAATAAGCCTGCCATTGCTGCTAGCCGGTTGGTTACCAAGCAACGGGCACGATGACCCATTTGTTTTAGTGTTAGGAACAAAATTGAATGAAGACGGCACGCCGTCCGCTTTATTAAAAAGCCGTTTGGATGCAGCTATTGCTTATGAACATCAGGAAGATGATATCCGCTATATTGTAAGTGGTGCTGGAGAGGCATCGGTGATGAAGTCCTATTTGATGGAAAATGGAATTGATGAAAACAAAATTATTGTGGAAAACCAAGCGGACAATACATACGAAAATATTTTATTCTCAGTGAAGCTATTACCCGATCACCTGTCCTCTTTCACGATTATTTCCAGTGATTTTCATGTATACCGGGCACAGGCTATGGCTTCTTCTTTAGGGTATAATGTACATGTGATCAGTGCCGAGACACCTTTTTTAGACCGGCTCTACTGGCAAATAAGAGAAGTAGCCGCTCTGGCAAAATTCTGGATTTTTGGATCTTAAAAAGGCTGTTTGAACACTAGGTCAAACAGCCTTTAAAACATTCCCGGCAGAAATTCAGATTTAAAACGAACATTTTTACGCAGCCAAATTTTCAAGATATCACGGTGAGTCAATAATTTGCGGCGACGCTGGAATCTTTTCTTTACATCCAATAAACTCTCGAGAAGCATACGTGTTTCCGGCAGGCATTCGTTCGGCTCAACCAGCACATCGAGCGCAAAGTTGATAAGTCCGGCGCTTTGGACAGAGGCAAGCAGTTTGGCAAACAACTGCCCCATTTCTATGATTTCTTCTTCCACTTCCAGCTCCATCAGCCGAAATAAAGTATCTTCTATTTCTTTTTCCAATGCTACTAGTTTCTCTTCCATTCACGTCCTCCTAGAAGCCTTTCTTATTATTGTGCAGTAATATTATAGCAAATAATAATCTGGTGAGCTAATCGTACTTGCCGGAAAGAGAAGCGTTCTTATAAAAACGATAGTACGTATCGGTCTTTTGCTTTTTAACGATACCCTGTGACTCTAAATAAACAAGGTTCGTTATAGTTTGCATAGCTGCTGCTGTAAACTGCTCGTCTACTGCATGGGGATATAACTTTGATGTAATTTCCTCGGTAAGAAGCGGCACTGCGTCCATAGCAGTCAATATTTGTGACCACCGGGCTTCATACCGTTTTCTCAATCGCCCTACCCGTTCCGTAAAATTATGAATTAATGACAAATGCCCCGGTAAAGCATAGTCTATCTCAAGTGTTAGTAAATCATCAAAAGAAGCTAAATAACTATTAAGCGGATTACGAAGCTTCAAGGATGGTAATACAATCGGGTTTATTTCTTCCAGTATATGATCTCCTAAAAACAGCAGTTTTAGCTCCTCATTATAAAAACAGAAATGATCCGGTGAATGTCCTGGAGTCCAAATGGCTTTAAACGGGAGCCCGCCCAGTTCCAATACATCGCCCGGTTCAAATAATAGATCCGGCTCAAAATTGAAAGACTTACTATTATTATAGTCTTTACTGATACCTGTATCTGCCCAGAATATGTAATCATTTAAAAATAGGTACATACGGTCATGGAATACCCCGTTGTCATTGAACATCGACTTCCGATATAAATACTCTTCGTATCCTTTCTTTGACATGATCACTTGGGCACCATATCTCTCGACCAGCCAAGGCGTAAGACCGAAATGATCGGGATGGGCATGTGTGAGCACTATTTTTTTGAGGGGTTTATCAAGCACCTGCTGCCAAATTTCAAATGATTTTTCTAAATAATCACTTGTGTCGATCATTGTATAACCATCGTCTTCTTCTATCAAATAGCAATTCACCATTTTTAAATCATAAGGAAGCGGATGTACAACACGGTACACACGATCACAAATTTTCTCTTTCATATTCCAACCTCCATGTTTTTGAATTTTTCGATTATTCATGATAAAATAGGTCAAATCTCAAGGAGTGATACTAGTGATAGATACTTATATTTTCAATGCACATGTCTTCGTCTTTGAGCCGTTCCCCCACTATGCTTATGGACTTGCCATTCAGCATGGCAAAATTGCAAAAATTGTTTATACATATGAAGAACTCCCGGCACGTCATTATTATGATGCAGAGGGTGCCTATATTTATCCCGGAATAATCGATGCACACTGCCATTTAAAAGCGAGTATGTCAAATAGCATTATCATTCCGGCTTCTATTACAAGTGTAGACGCCTTTTTACAGTTTGCCCAGACATTTTCCTCTAAAGAGTGGATTACATTTAACTCATATGATCCGACTCGGTTCGGGCCGTTATCAAAGCAAATCCTAAATGAAATTGACTGCCCTGTAAGAGTGCGGCATGTTACACGTCATGGTTCTTATTTCAATCAGCTGGCGCTTGATCAGCTTCATGTACCTGACTCGCCGTCTGTTATGTTTCAAGAACAAGAGGGAATTTATTATGGTGCAGATGCTTATATTTCAAGGCAAATCAATACACATTTGGAAGATTCGTTTTTCATCAATAAAATCCCTGCACTAGAACAGCATCTATTAAGCTATGGAATTACATCTGTCCAGGATGCGACACCAAATGTCAGCCAAAAGGACAAAGGTCTATTCAACAAATGGTGTATCGATACACACTTTATCGAACAGAAAATCGTTATGGAGCAGCATGAAACTGTTTATCCAGATACTGAAACATTGTCGGCACTGTTCGAGCAGCATAATCATTTCGCTATTCATGTTGTGACCCCCGAAATGCTGTGGACGGTTCTTCATGCTTATGAAAGCAGCATGCGAAAGCCTGTCATTCGTTTAGAACACTTCAGCCTTTGCCCAGAAGCCTTTTTGCCGGATGTGATCCGACATCAGTTCCATATTGTTACAAATCCCTCCTTTATTTATGAACACGGAGATCGTTATTTACGCAATGTTGAAAACAGCGAACAAAAATGGTTATATTTAGTAAAGGATTTACTCGATTCACAGCTTATCGTCGCAGCAGGTTCCGATGCGCCTGTTGCCAGCTACAATCCTTTTCAAAGTATGTATGCCGCGCATACAAGAAGGACTCAAACAAATCAGTCCGTCAATGACAGTCAATGTGTCAGCCGCATTGAGATGCTCAAAATGCATACTGTTTACTCAGCTTTTGTCGGCCGATATGGAGACAGCAAAGGCTCACTGTCTCAAGGATACGATGCAGATTTTTTTATGACTGCAACCGACTTATTGCATTGCCCGCCCAGCATGCTGTTACAGGCACAAGTTAACGAAACATGGATAAATGGGAGTAGACGTTTTAATAGAAAGGACTCATCTAATGGATAAAAACAAAACCATTCACCGATTAAGTACCGTCGATAATGCAATATCACTGCTTTCAATGTTTTTAAAATATGAAACAAT
>DEQA01000180.1:4930-11601 GCA_002359075.1 Planococcaceae bacterium UBA3378 | reverse complement strand
AATATTTATGTGGACATGGTATTAAACGGTATTTCAGCAGCAGCTGATACCAACTAGTCAGTATGATAAGCAAAGGGGTGGAATACTAGTGAAGGATACCATTGCAGTAAGAAAAGGGGAGGAACTGAACCCCGTCATTTTATCAGCTTTTTTACGTGAAAAGTTCCCGGACCTACCGGATGCTGAGCTTGAAATTAAACAATTTGGCTCGGGGCATTCGAATTTAACCTATTTGCTGAAGGTTGGAGAGTTTGAAGCAGTGCTCCGCCGTCCGCCACTTGGCCCGATTGCACCAAAAGCGCATGATATGGAGCGTGAGTATAATATTCTTACTTCTCTTCAGCCGTATTTTCCCGCAATACCGAAAACGTATATTTATTCTAATGATGAATCAATTGCAGGCAGTCCATTTTTTCTAATGGAACGCAGAAAAGGAATCGTTCTTGATACAGAATTCCCTTCAGCTATTCCATATACAAAAGAACTAGGACGCCGTATATCCGAGAAAATGGTTGATACATTAGTAGAGCTTCATCGCATCGATTATAAACAAACGATTCTTACCCGGATGAGTAAACCGGAGGGCTTTCTGGAACGTCAGGTCGAAGGCTGGATTGGACGCTATGAACAGGCGAAAACAGATGAGATCCCTGAAGTAGAGGAGCTGAAAATATGGCTTAGAAAACATCTTCCCTCTTCACAGGAGGCTACCATTATTCATTATGATTACAAGCTCAATAACATGATGTTTTCTGAGGATTTTACGGAAGTGATAGGGCTGTTTGACTGGGAAATGACAACAGTGGGTGATCCGCTGGCAGATGTCGGTGTTGCTCTTAGTTACTGGATTCAGGCAGATGATCCCGAATTATTGAAAACAGCACTGGGCAAGCCGCCTGTCACTGTATTGGAAGGCTTTTACACACGGGATGAATTTGTTCATCGTTATGCTGAAAAAAGCGGCCGGGATGTCTCCCACATTCATTTCTATTTAACATTCGCCTATTTTAAGCTGGCAGTGATTGGCCAACAAATTTATTACCGTTATAAAAAGGGGCAGACAAAGGATCCACGCTTTTCACAATTTAAAGTATTGGTTCACAATATGATTACATTTTCATTGCTTACAGCTAAAAATAGCTGACCGAACAATGGATGTTATAAAAGCATAGGGGTGAATAAATGGGAAATGTTCATTATCAATTTTGGCCAAATCGAGTTTCAACGACAATTGCAGTGCCGGAGACAACACTGTATGAAAATTTGGAAATAACAGCAAAGAAATATCCGAATAAAGAAGCCATTTATTATTACGGAGCAAGCTATACGTATAAGGAGCTGTTGGCAGAAGTAAATGCTCTAGCCGGTTATTTAGAGCAGAGGCTTGAAGTAAAAGCGGGGGATAAAATACTTTTGTACATGCAAAATGCGCCGCAATTTGTCATTAGCTATTATGCCATCTTGCGTGTACGCGGTATTATCGTTCCGGTAAATCCGATGTGTACAACAGAAGAGCTTACTTTTTATATACAAGACGGCCAAATCCAACATGCACTAGTAGGACAAGAGCTTTATGGGAAGATTGAGCCTTTAAAACAGCGGACGACCCTGGAGCATATCATTATAGCTGCCTATCATGATTATATAAACGAAAAGACTATAATCGGAAAATTGCCACCGGAAGTTCAGATAGCAGCTACACCATACGGAACAGACCATGAGTGGAAACAGATCATGGAGGAAGGGCTGACACCATCTTTTTATAAAGGAGAGAGTGACGATATTATCGTATTGCCATATACATCGGGTACGACAAGTTTACCGAAGGGCTGCATCCATACGAATAAATCAGTTCAGGCGAATACGATCGGTGCATTTCACTGGGCGACGTATACACCGAACGCAGTATCGCTGACAGCACTTCCGCTCTTTCATGTGATGGGTATGATCCACTGTATGAATACGCCGATTTACGGCGGCTCGGCAATGATCATTATGACGCGCTGGGATAGGGATAACGCCGGTTTGATGATTCAGGAGCACAGCGTCTCACACTGGATTAATATTAGTACGATGCTCATTGATTTTTTGGCAAACCCTAACTATGAGCAATACGATATTTCTTCCTTACAGCTTATTGGCGGCGGGGGGGCAGCGCTGCCGGAAGCAGTAGGCCAAAAGCTTCTGCAATTGACAGGTCTCCGTTATGTAGAGGGGTACGGATTGTCAGAGACCATTTCCCAGACACATTTTAACCCACCTGACCGTCCTAAAATGCAATGCCTTGGCATCCCTTCGTTTGGGGTGGATGCCCGTGTAGTGGAACCGCTATCCTTGAAGGAACTCCCACCATTAGAAGAAGGAGAGATCATCCTGAGAGGTCCACAGCTATTTGAAGGATATTATAATAGGGATGAAGATAACCGTGAGTGCTTTGTCGAAATAGATGGAGAGATATTTTTCCGTACAGGCGATATTGGAAAGGTGGATGAGGAAGGATATTTCTTTATCGTAGACCGTGTAAAGCGCATGATAAATGCTTCAGGATATAAAGTATGGCCGACAGAGGTTGAGTCCATTCTTTATAAGCACCCTGATATCCAGCAGGCGTGTGTGGTCGGTATTCCAGATCCTCTCCGCGGTGAGAATGTGAAGGCATTTATTATTTTACAGGAGAATGCAAAAGGTACTGTGAAAGAGCAGGAAATAATCAACTGGGCGAAGGAGCAAATGGCCGCCTATAAATATCCGCGCGTTGTGGAGTTCAGGGATTCCTTCCCGATGACAAGCAGCGGGAAGATTTTATGGCGCCAGCTCCAGGAAGAGGAGAAGGCAGTTTCTGAAATATAGGAACTACATGTAGTCCGTGGAACACAAAACCTCTTATGAAAAAGAGACTGAATGCTTTCTTGCTTATAAAAAAATTCCCTAGGAAAACTTATTTCCTAGGGAATTTTTAGTCCTGCTTTTATATTACAGTCCGTAATTAAGCTTTTAATTGCTCCTGTTGATAAGCAGCAAACTGTTCTTCGTCGAAGCGTTTTTCCCACTTCGCCATAACAAGCGCTGCTAATGTGTTACCTACAACGTTAACTGCTGTACGCGCCATATCCAAAATACGGTCAATCCCTGCAATAAAGGCTAAGCCTTCAAGCGGAATGCCTACAGTACCTAAAGTTGCAAGTAAGACGACAAAGGATACACCTGGAACACCGGCAATACCTTTTGAAGTAATCATCAAGACAAACATTAATGTAATTTGTTCCATAATGGAAAGATCAATTCCATACATTTGGGCAATGAAAAGTGCCGCAATTGCTTGGTATAAAGTAGAACCGTCTAAGTTAAACGAGTAGCCTGTTGGAATAACGAAAGATACGATATCCTTTGGTGCACCCATTTTTTCAGTTTTTTGCATAATACGAGGCAGTACTGTCTCGGATGAAGAAGTCGAGAAGGCAAGTAATAGCTCGTCTTTAATCATTCTAATTAGTTTGAAAATATTGATACCGAAAATTTTCGCTGTGATGCCTAATACAACAAGCACGAAGAAAATCATCGCTGCATATACAAGAACTGCTAATTTTCCAAGTGGAATTAGAGAAGATAAACCAAATTTGGAAACGGTTACACCGATTAAGGCAAATACACCGAATGGAGCGAATTTCATAACAAGGTTTGTTACCCAGAACATAGCATCTGCTACGCCTTGGAAGAATGCTAGAACCGGCTTTCCTTTTTCTCCGATGGCCGCCACCCCAAGACCGAACAATACAGAGAAGAAGATGATTGGCAACATGTCGCCTTCTGCCATAGAATTGATAATGTTTTTCGGAACGATATCAACTAAAATGTGTAAAGGTCCCTGATCTTCCTGAGCTTCTGATGTCTCTACATAGCTTGAAATGTCGGTTTGAGTTAATTCACTCATGTCAATACCGGCACCCGGTTGGAAGAAGTTACCTGCAAATAAACCAACAACAATTGCTACTGTTGTAATAACTTCGAAATAGATAAGTGTTTTACCGCCAAGTCGACCTAGTTGTTTTATATCGCCTGTTCCGGCAACACCAACAATTAAAGTTGAGATAATAATCGGTACGACAATCATTTTGATTAGGTTCAGGAAGATATCCCCGATTGGCTGCAGGTAAGTTTGAATATTTTCATTTCCATAGAAAATTGCCCCGACAGCAATACCTAAAACAAGACCGATTAAGATTTGGCTGGCTAAACTAATTTTAAATTTTTTCAAAATAGTTCCCCCTAATTCGTCTATTTAGGACAAGCCTATCCTAACTATAAAATAGCATTATAAAATCCGACAAAATCCGACTAATCGATGCGGTGTAAAATATCTGAATATAAGACTTGTATGAATTTTTTTATGTTTACCTTTGTTTTACGTTCTCCATTTAACTCAATCTGACTCATCAAGTGGCGTATATCAGTCAGGTCAAAATAGCGTGGAGCATAGTATTCGAACTCGGAGTTTGTATAATCGACGATGCCTAGGTTGGCAAGGTTAATCATCGCTGCCAAAATAGTACGACGGATTCGCTGTTCAATAGCTTTGCTTTCCTTCAATATTTCATCTGGAGACGTTTTCGTCAGCATGGCCAGTTTCTCATAAATCTCCTTTAATGGAGGAAGAGGGGCTAAATTATGTTTTTCCGACACGAGCTGCTCGATAATTTTAGTAATATCCTCACTTCCTACTTCCCCTACGATCCCCATATCATTCAAGATGGATTGAATATGGTCGCGCACTGTCTTTTTTGTTTGCATTTGAGGCATTTCAAAGCTAGTAAGAGATTGGCGTATTGCCTGTATCGAATTTTTTAAACGATGCTGTTCTTCCGTTTTACGTAAGATCGTTTGTACCTCGATATTATTAATAGGCTTATGAATAAAAAATTCCACTCCCTTTTCGTATGCTTCGGCTACCATATCTTTATTTACCACTTGGGAGATCATAATAAAACTCCCATTGAAGCGGTTTTCGTGTAGTCTCTCAATAGTAGCAATACCGTCTAGATGAGGCATTAATAGATCGATTAGTACAAAGTCTGGCTGTGTCATCAAAATCTGTGGAATGGCTTCTTCTCCATTCGCTGCTTCTCCAATAACAGTACCGAGCATAGAATCGTTAATAATATGATTGAGCATCATACGGCTTGCACGGTCGTCATCTACAATAAAATAACGCATAACAATCTCCTTTATCGTAATTTATAGGTCGGAATGGTAATGGTAAAAGTAGTAGTCTCCTTACTGGTCACATGAATCGTTCCTTCCAGCCGTTGTATAATCGTCTTAACATGAGAAAGCCCTATACCGGTAGAAGGTTTGCCCGTTTCACTGAATTTGGTCGTATAGCCGGGGTCAAACAGTACAGGCAGCACATAGTCAGGAATAGGAGGGCCGTTATTTTCTATCGTGAATACGGTAACTTCCAGCGCAGTTTCTACATAGAGATTAATAAAGCCCTCTTTCTCGATTGCCTCAATGGCATTAGAAACAATATTATTAAGCATAGCAAGTAATAAAACCTGTTCTTTGGTCTGAAAATCTTCATTAAATGAAGCTTTTAATTGAATTTTCTTTCGTAAAAACTCACTATAGCGGATATTCGAATCAGTAATTAAACGAAGTAAATCGGAAAGGGCATAAAAATCTGTGCGCTCAGCCGTAATAATTTTTGATAACCCTGCATAAATACGCTCGGAATCCTTTTTTACTTCATGAATCTCCTGAGCGAGCATCAATGCCTGTAAACTTAATGAGTTGTCCATTTTCTTTAACTGTTTGTAAAGATCAAAACCATTAGCGGTAATCTTTTCAATCTGCTCCATGGACTTTTGTAGATAAAGCGTTTCTACGTAAAGATTAGCCCCTATACTAAGTAATTCTTCCGTTCTTTTTCTTTCCTCTGAAAGCGCAATGGCACTAAAGAGTCCGGCAACAAAATAACACCGCAAAACCGCCACAGTCATAAGTAGAAAATAGTCACGAAGGAAGATGAACTCTCCGGTAATGAGCAGGGTAATCGCTAATTGTTCTGCAATATTGGATGCTACTTCGAAAAATGCTCCATAAAGCCCTAACTTCACGGGGTTTGTCCGGAAACGATGCAGCTTTGCTATATAAAGACAGCCTGTAAAGGTAAGATAGAATATGGCAGCTGGTATATGCTTGTAAAGCAAAAAGGAACCATCATAGAAGAAAAGATCAAGCGAAAGCCGAAATAAAAATACAGTGATGGCAGTAGTTATTCCCGTTTTAATAATAAATGAAGGACGAGCAATCGCAGCCAGGAAGAAGATGATACTCCCTAATCCAAAACGAAAAGGTGCTTCTTCAAAAGGCGTAAATTTCACTTCCCCGCCGATTGCCGTTAATAAAGCAATGATGATAATGGTTAAATAAGAGCCGGATGAATTCGTGACTTTTGAAAAGCGCTCCACATCTCTACCTCCTCAAACCCTTCATAGTGTGGCGTGATACTCATTATATATAAATAAAAAAGCACAGACCTATAGATATGATTTACAGGCTGCACTTTTAATGAAAATAATCTATTTGCGCCTCTTCCCAACAAAAAGAGGAAAATAAAAAAACCGCTGCAAGAGCGGTGTACATGTAAGGAAAAATGGCGGAGGAAGAGGGAT
>DEQA01000180.1:0-4861 GCA_002359075.1 Planococcaceae bacterium UBA3378 | reverse complement strand
GGACTTGGGTATTCCTCCGTATAAAGCCGAATTATCTTTTCGACAGAAACTACTATAGCATGGGGTGAAAAGAAAGTCAACATTTTATAAGGGAAACAAAAGAATTAACAAACATCCAGTGTATGATATCTGGCAGGGACTGTTAAAGGAAAAGCGAGTCGGTTGAGTAAAGGCTCATTTCTCTTAATAATAGAAGAAAAGCAAATATACATAAAAAAATAATTTGTCTCCTAACTCTCCATTTAAATCATTGATGAAATCGGAATGGATGTAAATTAACTTTGCTAGAATGGCTATTTCTCCTAACCATAAAATACCTTCTTTAAATTCTAGCTTATTTCATTGCATTTTTCCTGTGGTATTAGTATACTAAGTAGTGCCGTGCTAGGTGGGGAGGTAGCGGTGCCCTGTAACTCGCAATCCGCTCTAGCGAGACTGAATTCCTTTCCGAGGCTGTCCGTATGTTTGGTCTGCCTCGTGCACGTAGTGTTGACGGTTGGGTCCTGCGCAATGGACACCCATGAACCATGTCAGGTCCGGAAGGAAGCAGCATTAAGTGGTCCCGTTCATGTGCCGCGGGGTAGCCTAACTTGAGCTGGCGACATGAGTAACGCTTGTGTACGGCTGTCAGAGAAAGGTGCACGGCATAATTATGCCAATTCAAGCATTCGTCTAATAGACGGGTGCTTTTTTTCATGCAGGAGGTACATATGCTGGTGATTGAACGGTTGTTTCGACGCTTTGGCTATACATTTGGCTTTGCAGGACTCTTTACTGCTATGTTTCATTTTGAGGGGGCATTTTATGGTGTTCCCTTTATTGCTTTTATAGTAGGCAGTGTCCTTTTTCTCTCGTCATGGCGGGTGCAGGAAGAGTTTCTCCGGTGTATCCGGTTTGAAAATAATGGGACAGACTTTGTAGATCGGCTGTTGGACAAATTGTGTAAAGGAAAGAAACATAGAGAGCATATTATTTGGCAGGCACTCTATACATTCGGTGCTTTTATTATGTTGCTGGCTGCAGCAGAGGATCTGCATATCGATTGGCCGTTAAAAATAAAAGTAATGGTTATCGCCGGCTTTACTATATGGTTTGCGGTGACACGTCTTTTTGACCCGCAGGCATGGCCTGTTGATACAAGAAAAAGATAAACTCGCTTACTCTTCACTATAATTATATCGGGCTGTTTTTCTTACCGGTGCAGCAGGCGCTTGAGGATAAGAAGTGAAAAAAACAAAAACAGATGTTTCGTTATGATATACTGTACGTAATTGACTACTTGAGAAAGGGAGAGGAGAAACATTGACATATCAAGCATTTTACCGAGTTTACCGGCCACAGTCATTTCGAGAAATGTCAGGGCAGACTCATGTCAAAAGAACGTTGCAAAATGCTCTCCTAGCCAGCAAAACAACGCATGCCTATTTATTTTCAGGTCCTCGGGGTACAGGAAAAACAAGTACAGCGAAGATTTTTGCAAAAGCTTTAAACTGTGAGCATGCCCCTGCAAGTGAACCATGTAATGAATGTCCAACTTGTAAGAGTATTACAGAGGGGTCGCATACAGATGTAATTGAATTTGACGCTGCTTCTAATTCCCGAGTGGAAGAGATGCGCGATATTATAGAAAAAGTTCGGTTTGCCCCTGCAAGCGCGCGTTTTAAAGTGTATATCATTGACGAGGTGCACATGCTTTCTACAAGCGCCTTTAATGCGCTTTTAAAAACGTTGGAGGAACCTCCAGAGCATGCAGTATTCATTTTGGCAACGACAGAACCGCATAAACTGCCGGCTACAATTATTTCCCGGTGCCAGCGCTTTGATTTCAAGCGCTTATCGACACAGGATATTTTAGAGCGGATGAAAGTTGTATTGGAGGATATCGATCTTCAGTATGAAGAACAGGCATTGAAAGTTATTGCTCAGGCAGCAGCAGGCGGCATGCGAGATGCATTAAGCTTGCTTGACCAGGTAGTATCATTTAGCAGTGATACGGTTCGCGCAGAGGATGCCTTGCTTGTAACGGGATCTGTCAGCCAGGATGTATTTTATAATATTTCACAGGGACTGCTTGAAAAAGACGTGGCAAAAGTTCTTTCCTTATTAGAAGAACTGATCGCAGACGGCAAGGAACCGCTTCGTCTGGCAGAAGATTTAATCACCTTTTTCCGCGATCTTCTTCTATTGCAGACAGGGAAGGATTTGTCGGAACTTCTCCAATTAATCGCACCGGAAGAGCAGTTTATTGAGTTGGCGCAAAGCTATCCGGCAGAAACGTTATATGGTTTCATCGATATTTTAGCAAAAACGCAACAGGAGATGCGTTTTTCACATCATACGAAAATTTATCTTGAAACAGCCCTTCTGAAAATGGCTCAGTATAATTCTGCAGGCAGCGTTTCTATCGACCCGGCTATTCAAGGGAAAGTAGGTGCGCTGGAAAATATGGTGCGCCAGTTAACACAGCAGCTGCAAGAGGGCGGCGGCACAGCGGCGGTTGTCCAGCCAAAACAGGAACGGACACGGACAAAAGCCACACACGGCTTCAAGGCGCCGATCGGTAGAATTCAGGAAGTGCTGAAGACGGCAACAAAAGGAGATCTGCAGAAGATCAAAGCAGGATGGGCCCAAGCTTTAGCACCCCTCCAAAAATCACAGGCAGCACTTTTAAATGACGCGGAGCCGGTTGCCGCATCTTCTAATGCTTTTGTGGTAAAATTCAAGTATGATATTCATTGTCAGATGGTAGCCGAAAACAGGGAATTTACGATGGTTTTCACTCAAAATCTCGCTATGAGTCTTGGTACGACTTATGAAATGCTCTGTATTCCGGAAGGACAATGGCTTCCTTTGCGGGAAGAGTTCATACGGGATAATGGGCTTCATCAGAAGAAGCAGGGAGATACTTCAATTGAAATGGAGGAAACAGAACCATTTCTTGAAGCTGACATACATGCAGCGTCGCAGGATCCCCTTGTTATAGAGGCAGAAAATCTATTCGGAAAAGATTTTGTTGAGGTTGTCGAAGATTAATAATTGAACTTTAAGGAGGAATTTAATATGCGCGGTATGGGCAATATGCAAGGCATGATGAAAAAAATGCAAAAGATGCAAAAGGAAATGATGGAAGCACAAGAGGCTTTAAATCAACAACAATTTGAAGGTACAGCTGGCGGCGGTATGGTAAAAGTACTGATGAACGGCCAACGTGAAGTACTTGAAGTGAATTTGGATGAATCAGTAGTAGACCCGGAAGATATCGAAATGCTGCAAGATTTAATTGTAGTAGCGACAAATGAAGCACTGAAAAAGGTAGAAGAAACAACAGCTTCAACAATGGGTAAATTCACTCAAGGCTTAAACCTTCCATTTTAGGAGGTAATATATGCACTACCCGGAACCTATATCAAAACTGATTGATAGCTTTATGAAATTGCCAGGCATCGGGCCGAAAACTGCGGCCCGGCTGGCATTTTTCGTGTTAACAATGAAAGAGGACACCGTATCAAATTTTGCGAAAGCCCTCATTGATGCAAAACGTAATTTAATGTACTGCTCACAGTGCGGACATATTACAGATATTGACCCTTGTCATATCTGTCAGGACCAGCAGCGTGACCATTCGATGATCTGTGTCGTACAGGACCCGAAAGATGTGATCGCCATGGAAAAAATGCGGGATTATCAAGGGTTATATCATGTTCTTCATGGAGCCATCTCTCCTATGGACGGTGTAGGACCAGAAGATATTAATGTTGCTTCATTATTAGCCCGTCTTCATGATGAGCGGGTGCAGGAATTAATTTTGGCTACGAACCCTACTATAGAAGGGGAAGCGACAGCCATGTATATTTCCCGCCTTGTAAAACCATCCGGCATTCGCACAACGCGTATTGCCCATGGGTTACCTGTTGGCGGAGATTTGGAATATGCGGATGAAGTAACATTATCGAAGGCGCTAGAAGGGCGACGCGAATTATAAGGGTGAGTGATTGAGGTGTTTTTTTCTCGGAAGGGAAAGCTGAAGCGTGAGTTCGATGAAAAGCTTGTTCAGCTGATTAAAGAAACAAAAGATGATTTTCAACACGCAAAGACGTTGGAAGAATTGATAGATGACTACAATTTAGATGTGATCGCCCAAAGGAAAGCAGCGGAAAGTATCCATTTTTATTTGTTCAAAGAGGCTCGTATTCGACGAGTTATTATTAAATAGAAATAACAGCAGCAGCAAAAGCATACGCTTCTATGAATGGAGGGGAATTGTATGCAAGCGTTAGTGATTGGCGCGATTTGCTTGCTGCTTTTTTTTGTACTGTTAATAGGTAGGAAGGGAAAGAAAGGCGTTTGGATGGAAAGGCTCTCAATCTTTTGGTTCCGGTTTGCGATAAGCATATTTGTGCTTTACATTATCCATTTAGCATGCGCTTACTATGGAACTGAGGTTACAATCAACCTGTTTTCTATTATAACAGTAGCGATCCTGGGCTTTCCGGGTGTAGGTGTAGTATTATTTTTATCTTTTATAAAATAGATTAAAAAGAGGTTGCTCTATTTCTTATGCTATGTTATATTATATGAAGTCGTTAAAACGACGCTTTAATTTTAAAAAACTTTTATAAACCATTGACATAATAAATGGTGAGTGGTATTATATAAAAGTTGTCGCTGAAAACAGCGGTTAAAAATTTAAAAAAGTTATTGACACAAACTTACGAAAGTGTTAATATGGAAGAGTTGCTGCTAACAAACAGCAATGAAATGAACTTTGAAAACTGAACAAGCAAGACGTTAACAATAATTTTCTTTCTTAATGGAAAGAGACAATTTGACTAAAACAATAGTCAGCAAGATTTTGAGCTTA
>DEQA01000173.1 GCA_002359075.1 Planococcaceae bacterium UBA3378 | reverse complement strand
GAAAGAGTAGTCAGCGCACTGGCAAAATCTGAGGGGTACATTGGGTGAATTTCATGCCGTGCACACTTCATTTCATGGACGATTTGGTTATGAATATGCTCTAAATAAGGCAGCGTTTTTTTATTCAGCATTGTCTCGGCTGACACCATGACGCCATTTTCCGCGAGCATGCGGGAGTTATCAATCATGCGCTGAAAGAGGGCGGCACGCTGTTCAAACGTCGGTTTACGCTCCATCATCGCAAAGCCGGTTTCAACGAATTCCTCGATTGTTCCCCAGTTGTGTGAAATATGTAGTACGTCTAAATATGGAGCGATTTCCATATAACGATCCCCGTCGATTGTTAGGTTGGAATTGATCTGGGTTCTTACACCGCGTTCATGCGCATATTTTAAAATCGGCAGTACATAGCCTCGTACAGACTTCTT
The DNA here is from genome assembly GCA_002359075.1 of Planococcaceae bacterium UBA3378. Lineage (GTDB taxonomy): Bacteria > Bacillota > Bacilli > Bacillales_A > Planococcaceae > Lysinibacillus_B. The sequence continues at coordinate 3,763 of DEQA01000173.1, read as the reverse complement.
CGACATCATTGGTTCGCCGCCTGTAATAGAAAGCGTTTTTAAATTTGGAATCTCATCCAGCCGCTTTAGAATCAGCTCGATTGGTAAGGCGTCCGGATCCTTTGTCTGTAGTGTGTAACCGACTGCACAATGGGCACAGCGCATATTACACAGTGTTGTTGTGGTAAATTCAATATTGGATAAAGTTAGTCCTCCATGTTTTTCTACATCTAAATAAGCTTCCCATGGATCGTAACTTGGAGTGATTTGATGCATTGTTATCATTTAAATCTTCCTTTCATACACTCTATTTTCTCATAAATTTACGCTAGAGACTATACCTTTCCTTAAGTCGAAAAATTTCAAAAACGGATTTAGTTACCTGTTTCTTTTACAAGCGGTCCTAAATCCGTTTCGCAGCTAGTCGTTCACCTCATCTAAAGAATGGGTGATCACACTATTGTTTTCACTGTAAAATATTTTTCCGAAAGAGTTTTCGACAAGTGTATCTTCTAACGTAATATTTGAATAATTGACTGCCTGCACATTGTACTGGAAGCGGTCATTTCGAATAATACAGTTATATGCATGAAGGGAAGATTTATTCTGAACATAAATATCGGACTCGGCGCCTTCGGTAAGCTGGGTATCTTTCAGTTCAACAGAGGATGCAAGATCGATCCAGATTTGAGGAAAGACATGTTTTGTGATGAAAGAATCCTGGATAAACGCTTCACTGTTATTCTCGACAATCAATCCATTGCGTTCGCCGTTTAGCAGCTCGCTGTTTTTCATCATGAGAGAGCTATCATTGAGTACGATCTGCGGCAACGTATGGTTTGAAATTTGACAGTCATCCAGCTCCAGATGGGAATTGCGTAATACTTTGAATCCGTTTGTTTTACCGTCCGAAATGGTACATCGTGTTAATTTTGCCTCAGTTTCATCACCAATCTCTATTTGTACTCCGTCACTATGATGTATTTTGCAATCAGTAGCAGTAAGGCTGGACTGGTCGATTACATACAGGCTTTTTCCTTTAAGCAGCTCCGTTTGGCGGATGGTGATCAGAGCATTCGTTTTACCTGCTATATGCGGCATTTCGTTTTCATACATGCGGCAGCCTTCTATCTGGACTTTTGCGTTTGTGACAGCCAATATACCGTTCCCGCCGTTATGCGCCAGCTCGCAGTCTATTGCCGTCAGCTCTCCGTCAATTACCGTAATCGCCGTATTATGGTGACCAATAAGGGAGCTATCGACAATTGTGCAGTTGCCGCCTTTTTCAAGCAGGATTCCTACCTGCTTCCCATCCTTAAATGTACAGCCCTTTAGGGAGGCAATCGATTGTTCTGTAATAAAAAGCTGGGATAGTACATGTTCTTTAAATGTTGTATCCAGGAAGTTAGCGATGGACTTTTCCCTCAGCTGCACACCGACACCTTCGCAACTATACAGCTGTGAGGATTCGATAACGAAATGGGATTCCTTTACTGCCTGGATATTAGCGATTTTATGGTGGGCAATCGTGCAGCTGATAATTTCGGCGGAAGCATGATCCCGCAGCATAATCGCTGACTCTTCACCATGCTCAATGAAACAGTCTTTAGCATTCAGATTACTTTCCTGCATCCAGATCTGCGGCAGCTGCTGGTGGTGTAAATGAGAACCAAGCAACGTAACAGTTGAGTCAGCTGTTGCATAAATACCGTTTCCTTTGCCGTGGGAAAGTATGCTCGAAGAATCTATCCATGCTGAGCGCTCCTGTACGACAATTTGTGTCCCGCTGTGGTGATGAATATGATTCCCGACACTTTTAATCGTTGCCTCATCCTTCAGCCACATACTGTGTACAGCATCCGTCAGCTCACTGTCCTCAATCGTCAGATGGGAGTTTTCCAATAAAAGCTGGGATTTCCCGTTTTCTTTAAATAAACAGTTCTTGACCGTTGCCTCACTTTTATTAAATAGCGCCATACCGACATCCTTAGCCTGTTCAACCGTACAGTCTTCAAGCTCGACTTCTCCATTGCTTACGGAGAGAATTACGCTTGTTTGGGCACCTTGGAAAAGGCAGTTTTTAAAAATCGCTCTTCCTTCAATAAAAAGCTGAGCTGTCGGGATAATCGTCAGCTGCTCAAATGTGATCGTTGTATGTTTTGGGACGATAAAAAGTCCCTCAATCGTCGTATCTCTCTTGTTTTTCCCCTTGATCGCAACCGTTTCGTGGAAATGAATGGACTCTTTATATTGACCGGACGCTAACTGAATTTCATCGTCCCGCTTTGCCTTCGTCATGGCACGTTCCAATGTTTTGATTGCTGAAAAGATAGAGGTAGACACTTTAATGATCGCCATAAAAGCCCTCCTTTGTCGAAAGTGATATTACCCTTTATTTTCACAAAAAACCAAATTGTTAACCAACTAATAAAAAAATAATGAGGAAAACGCTTCAGAATATAAGACGTGATCACCCGAGAAATTCGTGTGGCATTTCCTGTCTGCCGAGATGGAGAAGGGGAATATTTCCAGCAGATAAGCGGGTTATAGGTTTAAAAAGCGCCCTCTAAGTGAAAAGTTATAGTGAGAAACAAAATCAGAATATTTTTACCTTTTCTAACATGTACTCCGTCTGGCAGGCAGTTGTACAAAAAATGGATAGGTAAAGGAAGGCGTAATGAATAAAGCAGACACATACATATAAAGAGAAGGGAGAGCGGATTATGTCATATATGCGGCTGCAAAAAATTAAACAGTCTTTGAACAGTAAATTTTATGACCGGGAGACCGAGATAGAGGCACTTATGACAGCTCTTCTTTCAAGGCAGCATATTTTATTTATCGGCCCGGCCGGTACCGGGAAAAGTGCGCTGTCAAGTATGCTGGGCGAGATAATCGAAGGAAGCCGCTACTTCCAGCACCTGCTGACTCCATTTAGTACCCCCGAGGAGCTGTTTGGCGTCCTATCACTGAAGGATTTAGAGCAGGGAATTTATAAAAGGAATACAGAAAGAATGCTGCCGGAAGCCCATTTTTCGTTTATCGATGAAATCTTTAAGGCCAATTCGGCCATTTTGAACTCGCTCCTCACGTTGATCAATGAACGTGTTTATTACAATAATGGCGTCCCCGTACCGGCACCGCTTATGACCCTCGTAGGTTCTTCTAATGAATATATTGAAGAAGGGGAAGGGTTAGAAGCATTATTTGACCGATTTTTACTAAGGTATGAGGTTGATTACATCCGGGAAGAAGAGGTATTCATCTCGATGCTGAAGGATGAGAAGGAAGTCATTGTGCCGAAGCTGTCATTGGCAGAGCTTCTGCAGCATCAGGAACGAGTGAAAAGTGTCCGGATTCCTGACGCTGTTTTTAATACATTAGCGAAAATCCGCAGCAAACTGCGTGATGAAGGGATCAGGCCGTCTGACCGCCGTTTTAAACAAACATTATCATTGCTCCGGGCAAAGGCTTATCTTGATGGGCGCTTTGAGGTAAATCGTTCTGATTTGGCCATTTTGGAGCATGCGCTGTGGGAGACAATTGATCAAAAGGAAAAAACGAAGGAAATACTGTACGAGATCATCCATGATACGGTAGAAACGTTTATTAACCGGGTCGTTCCCGAATTTGAAGTGATTTTGTTACATGCCCAAAGCACGATAAGCAATCGGACACCGGATGCACGGGCAAGGCTTAGTGATTTGCTGATGCAGGGCAAGACATTGTTTATGGAAGTGCATGAGATGAATAAGCAAATGCCGAACCGCCAGGAGCTTGTTTC
>DEQA01000038.1:2153-4211 GCA_002359075.1 Planococcaceae bacterium UBA3378 | reverse complement strand
TTATCTCCCTGACCTGGTGGTTGCCCAGGAGGAGGGCCGGAAATAGGTTGTATCATTACGTATCCTTATACCTGAAATCTTCGCAAGTATGCCTGGCCGCGAGATTATGGCACACTTGTCCGGTTAACTCTCGTCTCATACAGGTAACACAAACGTGAAAATCCTTGTTGATGAAAAAAATGATGATTTAATTTATTGATATAAAAGGATTTATATCAGCACGTGTCCACGTAGTGACCACATTTTCGAGTTACAGATAACACAAAGCCCGTTTTCACGGGCTTTGTGTTATCTGTGATTGTGGCTAAGCCACATGATTTATGCTATTTCCAGTTACAAGCAGCTTGAAGTGGTTTTAGCGCGTTTGACAGGCCGTTTAAATTGAAAGTTGCACTTACAGGGCTCTCATTATAAGGAGTTATTTTTGTATACATTTTGTTTGAGTTGGCTAGTTTTCGGATGAAATCAATGTCATTACCTTTATAAAAAACAGCCTTTGTATCTGTAGATACTAGCCAGTTTCGCTCAACTGCTTTCTGTTTATCAAGACGATAAAGCATGCTGGTTTGTTCAAGGCCTAAATATACATCCCAACTAAGAAATACTTCGGTTTTCTTTTCTCGGCAAGCTATAAACAGAGTAGGAGTAACCGCTTCTCCAAATGGAGTTCTGATATAATCATCACTTTCTAACGATAAAATTACATTTTTCGAATCATCAATTGGCGATGTAGTAATGGATGTGTGCCATTTTCCTACATCTGTGGCTTTCTCTAATTTTGATTCAGCTTGAACAGCTTTATCCTGTGGGAATAGTTTATCGTAGCAGTTTAGTCTGGCTTCTTTATCATTTTCTGCTCGGCATTTAGATATCTCAGAAAGATTTGGTTGCTGAGCCTCTGTTGTTACTGGCTTTTCCGTTTTAGATTTTGAGTTTACAGATGGAGTAAATGTTGGAGAAAAAAAACGATCATAACAAGATAAACGTCTGTCATCATCTTTCTCATCAGGGCATTGATCTCTGCTTTCGAATTTTTCAGCAACTTTCGTTCGAGTCGGTTGTATTGACTTATCGTAACAAGAAAGTCTGTCTTTATTATTTTCTATTGCTCGGCACTGGAGTACTGCATTGAAGTTATTATGTTCAGTTGCTGCGTGAACAGGCAGTACACTAATTGATATAAATGATGCACCTATAGAAAAAATTATATTTTTCATTTTGTTATCCTTTTGGTTTAGTAAGAAACACTAAAATTCCGATAATGATATCGCCAATAACCCATAAACTTCCAATGGTAATTAAACCTAAGCCTGTACCAATAACTACACCGGCTTTTTCGGCATCGGATGTAGCATTATTTATTATTTCACTAGTGCCTCCCAGTCCAACTAAAAGCGTATAGATCATAAAAATATTAAATAATATAAAAATCCACTTAATGAGCTTTCCAAAAAATGAACGCTTAAGTTTTTTTATTTGTTTACCGCAAGCAGGGCAATACAATGCTGAATCGCTCACCTCTTTCTGGCATTCAGGACATTTGATTAATGCCATGTAATCCGCCTCCTTTGGATCAATACGAGTTGATATTTGTTACAAAACATTTTGATTTTATCAGATTTTTTTTTATTGATAAGTGTCAATTGATTAGCTGGTATAGAGTGAGACATAAAGAAGGTCAGATCTGTATCAGTAGTGATGCAAAAATCCCACAGTTTCATGGAATTTTTGCATTTAGAGCCGTGAGATAGGGTGCCTTATCGACCTTACCCTGGCAACCGATTGACGGGGGATTACTCCCCCGTCGCGGTTTCCTTACTGCTTACACTGTAAGAACGCCGCAAACTCCGCTCCCCAGAAACTCATCCGTATTTCGCACAGCGAACCGTGCAACATCCAGATGATGAGGATTACCGTCACGCAGAACGTGATGGCCGTAAGCGATTTTTGCGACATAGCACTTGCTCCTTTTCCGGAGAGGCGCTAACCTTTCACTTGCTTAGGGTAGACGGTTAGGGCCTCGGTTAAACAAAAGTGTTTTCCGGGGCCTTTCCACAT
>DEQA01000038.1:1950-2071 GCA_002359075.1 Planococcaceae bacterium UBA3378 | reverse complement strand
TTTTGTTACTCCGGCAATTCTGCTTGTTAATTCTTAGGTAAAGGCAAACTCATCTGATTGTTTCCCCTGTGTGAAGCTGGTAGCTCATGCCACGGGATACCTTCTGAAGAGTGAACGCCGG
>DEQA01000038.1:0-1888 GCA_002359075.1 Planococcaceae bacterium UBA3378 | reverse complement strand
TCCAGATTGTTACACTGGTAATATTTTTGCCGCACGGTGTTTGAATCATTTTCCGGACGACTTGTGCGGATACGGGCAGATGCGCCACAAAGCGGACAACGGAACATAGCGACCTCCCTTAACGTGGTGTTGCCGCTATTCTAGATTGTACGATCCCTAATTCCAACTAACAGCTCGCTCTGTGCGAAGAGTGAAAATTGAACTTTCAATAGTTGTTGAACTTCCATACATCCAATGTGAAAATTCATACGTTCATAATAGTTAAAATTTAAAATATTGTATATCAGGTGAATAAAGCATGGGAAGAGATATAACGCTGTACCCTAAAAAAGCAACTAGAAACGAACTTAAAAATTACCTTGAAAATTTAGGTTTTAAAAGGTGTAAACATTTGTGGGAATGGCCCCAAGGAACGTTGAATTACTCTTGGTTTGATGATACGGACTTCAAATCTACAGATGGAGTTTCGGCTGATATATATCCTGTTTCAAATGACGAACTACACATATCTGGTAATAAATGGGCATTGCATGTGCGTAATTTATATAGCGCTAGTTGGCATGATGTAAAAATGCTTAATGATGTTCTAAAAGGCGCACGGAGTCTTTTTGGTGGAACACTTATAGGTGATTATGGGAAAAATAGGTACGCTCCTCTATGGAAGGATTCTAGTAGTCCGATCAGTCGTGGCATTTCTTCAATATTTAATCATGTCCATCATGAGATTTCCGCTGTTAAACATGCCTTACCTGAACCTTCTATTAAATTAAACCTACCGGAAGATGGCGGCTTATCCGAATACTTTGATTACATGCAATGTATGGATCCCAGTAGAGTTATATATAATGGATTAGTACCTTTTGCGGTTGCTATGTTTGAATATTTTTTCTCTAGAGCTTTTCAAATACTTATAAAGTACGATCCTTTCGCAATAGCAAAAAGAACATCGTATAAGCAAAAAGTTGATTTTGATATTCTGCTTGAGATAGAGAAAGGAAATATTTCAATAGAAAGTGTTATTGCAAGAAATTACACTTTTCAAAACTTAACCCACCTAAATAAAGCATATAAAGAGTGGCTGGATATAGATGTGAGAGCGATTCTTTATAAGAAAAAAAGAATTGGAAAATCAGTTGATTTTCTTGAGAATCGAATTTCTGAAATCATACAATATAGACATGGGATAGTTCATCACTTTGAGTTGGATAGGACCTTAAATCGGGATGGATATATTCATATATTAGATGCGATAGAAAAAAGCATAATTGAATTTATCCATTACATAGAAGGCAAATACAAATTTAAATTAAATGCGTATTAAGCAATCAACCTTACATAGGGATGACAAAGTCCGCTTCTGACACGGAGCGGACCGTCGTTTATGTTTAATTCTATACTGTAAACTTGCCAGTTTAAGTCTGAGCTAATATGTCTAAGTTGCTCACTCTGTTTCTGCTATCCATTCCGGGATTTTTGCCTCAAGCTCAAGCTGTGTGGTAAAGCCGCTGTTATCAATGGTGTGCTCGGCTTTTGCAATAATCCAGTCCTGATTATCAATCTCGCTTTTAAAGCCTGTTACCGTGCCATGCATTTCGGGGTAGAGTTCTGCGCGTCCGCGTGCCAGCATGATGGAGAATGATGCGGCTCCGCGTTGTAGCTGCTGCCACTTTGCCGCCGCTGCGCGTCTTGCTGCCTGCTCGTTCTGATAAGTCTTGCGTAACACAAACACATTGCCTTCCGCGCCTTCCATATAATCACCTTCACGGCTGCTGCTTTTCTCCTTTTTGGGTTTTGGCGGTTTGCGGCGTTTCACGCTGACTTTTTTCTTTTTCCCGTAATTAAGATCAAGCCAGTAGGCGCGTACACCCGTATACGCCTCGCGGTCAGC
>DEQA01000274.1:580-6143 GCA_002359075.1 Planococcaceae bacterium UBA3378 | reverse complement strand
AATGTCGCGTCATCTCTTGGCGACTTACTTATAATAGCACCGATTAATCATATCCGTCAACACTATTTCATAAGTTTTTTTGAGAAACCCTATTTTTCTCTTCAAAGCCCTCAAAAAAGGAGTATGCAAAAAAATGAGAAAAGCATTGATATTACTAGGTTTATCGACTATTCTTTTTGCCGTCTATTACTCTTACACAAACAAGCAATTACCTGTATTTTTAATGACTGAAGAGCCGAATGTTGTAGCGAAGGGTCATAATGGACATGTTTTTTTAGTAGAATTGGATTTTGAACATGATGGCCTCGTAGATTTTATCAACTCAGAGCAGAGCAGCAATATTCTTTTTTTATTAGATCAAGACTTAATCAAACGAGCGGATCATCTTTTAGAATTATTGCAGTCCAAACAGCGTGCCACAGGCTTGCTCGGTCAATCTCCCGAAACCATTCAGCAGGAAATTGCCGTGTATGAGCAAACATTTAAGCAAAAGCCGCTTTGGTACATGCCCAAAGGTTACACATATACTGATGAATTAAGACAAACTTTATTTAGTCAACAGATTAATATGCTTGCCCCCTCTTTAACGATCAACAATAAAAGCTTTCCTCAAAAATTAGAGAAAGGAGATATTCTATCTTTGCCTCTTTATAAAGAAAACAAAGTAGATTTCAAAGCACTGTCTCGCTGGATGGAGAAATATCAATTTATTTCTATAGAAGAAAGTCTATTTGGTTATTCCATTAAAACGAAAAAATCACCATAAAAAAGAACCTGGCTCCCCGGCCAGGTTCTTTTTTATGATTGCTGCGCCGCCTGCTTACGTGCTTTACGGCGTTCTTCCAATTTTTTTCGATCTTGATCCGATTTTTCATTATACTTCGGCAGCATTAATAATTGATATGCATTAGCCGCTAAAAGAGGGAATAATAAGAGTGCGACATATACATTAATGTTATCCTCACGACCCATAAGTGCAATAATCCATTCGAGTGAAGTAATAACAATCATAAAAAATACAGCAGAAATCAATACATGCTTTTTACCTGTCATTTTAACCTTCTGAATAGCTGTAGCAATCGCAGCACCTACTAGGACAAGCAATAGTCCAATGTAAAATACCCAGTCTCCGGCACTGTTAGCATCTGGCGCAAAGCGGAAAAGGATTAAATCCAAAAGAACAACAAATATCAGCAGCATCTGCACCCAATTCCATAATGTCAGTGTCTTAAATATGCCTAATCCGACCTGATGAAGTGTTAAATAAGCAAAAAAACCAGCCTGCGCAATGACACTCATTGTAAAACCTAAAAATGCCATCCAGGCTAATGCCGCTATAAAATCAATAAACTCTCCTGCTGCCAAGTAAGGCTGGAAAAAATCCCAACGTATAAAAAGGCTGGCCACTGCTGTGACTCCGCCGCCTATAAGCATTGTCATTACAAAAAATTTAAACCAATTCCGTATCGTCACAACATATTGTCCCCCATTTTTTATTATCTATTTCTTATTTTAACAATCGTTTTATAAAAAAGCTAATGGAGTTACGATTGGATACATAGAATACGCGGAATTGTGAACAATAATTGAAAGAGCCTATGTGGAAAGGGATGAACTTATGCGGCGACTTTTAATCGTGTTAGGTTTTGCTGTTCTGCTCGCTGGTTGTAATAATGATGAGAAAACATCGACGCTTTCATACGACGAAATAAAAAAAATTATGGTGGATGCCCTTCAAACAGAAGATGGTAAAAAGGCGGTACGGGAACTTTTAACCGACCAGAGCTTCCGTGATCTTGTAGTTCTGGAGCATGATGAAGTGGAAACAGCCATGAAGAATACCTTGCTTTCAACCGAGGCGGAGGAGTTTTGGAAGAAAACATTTGAAGATCCAAAATTCAAGGAAACACTCGCCAAGAGTATGAAGGATCAGCAGGAAGATGTAATGAAAGCCCTTCTGACAGATGCTGAATACCAGGAAAAGTTAACAAAGTTCTTTGATCAACCGGATATGCAAAAGCAATTTGAATCCATCCTTAAAGGATCAACTCTCCGCAAACAAATGGAAGAAGTAACAATGGAGACAATCGAAAACCCATTATTACAAACAAAATGGGAAGAACTTATTCGAAAGAGCGGTGAAGCTGCTGCTTCTACAACGAAAGAAGACACCGGAAAATCTGAAGAAAAAAAAGCCAGTGAAGAAGAAAGCAGTGGCGGCAGCAGCCAATAGAAAGGAACCGTCTGGAAATTTACTTTGACAGCTCTCCTTTGCACCATGCAGGCTGAACTTTTATTGTATGAACTGCTTCTTAAGTAGCTGTATCAAGAAAAACAGGGCTGTCCAGAAAGCCATTACTTCCGGACAGCCCTGTTTCCTGTATGAAGAAACAACCCTTTAACAAGTTGCTCTTCCTCATTACTTCGCTAATTTATCAATCACTTTTTGTGCCATTTCTATATACAGCTTACCTGTTGGATGATCTTCAGCATACACAGAAGGAGCAAAATCCTCATCCTCCCAGTCTGGCTGTCCTAATGGTACTTGTCCAAGCAGGTCTGTACGCAGCTCTTCAGCAAGCTTCGGACCGCCGCCACGGCCGAAAACATACTCACGTTCGCCTGTCAGCTTCGACTGGAACCAAGCCATGTTTTCCACTACTCCTAGGATTTCATGGTTTGTCTGTAATGCCATTGCCCCTGCACGCGCAGCTACGAATGCAGCTGTTGGATGCGGTGTTGTAACGACAATTTCCTTGGAAGCAGGCAGCATTTGGTGAAGGTCAAGCGCTACGTCACCTGTACCTGGTGGCAAGTCTAATAGTAGATAATCCAAGTCTCCCCACTCTACATCACGGAAGAATTGGTCTAAGACTTTACCAAGCATCGGCCCGCGCCATACAATCGGCGCATTGTTCTCTACAAAGAAGCCCATGGAGATAACTTTTACACCCATACGTTCTACCGGGTAGATACGGTCATCCTTTACGACTGGCATCTCTTGGATTCCCATCATATCCGGTACACTGAAGCCGTAGATATCCGCATCAATCAAGCCGACTTTTTTACCGAGGCGTGAAAGGGCCACTGCCATATTGACAGAAACCGTTGATTTCCCTACGCCGCCTTTACCGGAAGCGATCGCGATAAATTGCACTTTGGATAATGGCGATAAAAGATCTTGTGCTTCTGATTCTGTTGCCTGTCCACGGAACGAGTCCAATACTTCCGGAGCCAATTCCTCAAACCGGATCCCCACAGAAGCTGCCCCGTTTTCTTTTAATACTTCTACAATCTTCATTTGAAGTGTCATTTGCTCAGGTGTATTTGTTTTGGCAATGGCGATTTTCACACTGACAAATTGTTTTTCTTCTTTAATTGATACGTTAGTAATTCCGCCTGTTTGCTCTAAGGTTCTATGTAAAAATGGATCTTCTAATTGGCCTAATAATTCCCGGACTTGTTGTTCGTTCATCAATTTCATACACTCCCTCATATTTTATGTCCATTACTATTATATCACATACAGCTTATAGTAGTATTATGAGCTACTTCATTGATATGACAATGCAAAATAATCCTCTACACCCCGTGCAATCGCAATCGCCATCTTGTCCTGATAGTTTTTATCGACAAGCAGTGCACGCTCCTCCGGATTACTGATAAAGCCTGTCTCTACCAAAACGGCCGGCACCTCTGTTTTCTTCAGTAGATACACACGCTCAATCGCTAATGCTTCCCTGTCAGTATTGCCTAAATCTTCTCTGATTGATGCCTGAATGGACTTCGCCAAATGCTGGCTCTCTTCATGACCTGTTTTATGGTAAAACACTTGGGCGCCACGCCATTTGCTATCCGGGATGGCGTTAGCATGAACAGTAATGAACATATCCGGATTTTTCTCCGCTACAATCGCCTGTCGTGTGAATATATCCTCTTTTTTACGTTCCCGATTTGAGGAAAACTCCATATCCGGTTTATGTTCGCTAATGACATCGCCGTCTGTCGTGCGCGTCATGATCACTTCGGCACCTAGACGTTTCAATTGCCGCTCCAGTTTTTCCGTAATCGCCAGTGTAATTTCTTTTTCGATGACATCACCTTTCGATGCACCGCCATCCAGCCCGCCATGTCCTGCATCAAGCACAATCGTTATCCCTCCTAACGGCTCAGGTAAAAAATAACTTCTGTCCGATGCGCTTGTCTCATAAACAACTATGATCATGCATGTACATAGCAATACAAATAATGCCAACCAACGTCGCACATATCCCACTCTCCTTTCCACACTATACGTCGAGGAGAGTGAGTCTATGCATTATTCCATCGCTAGATTGTTCTGCAGGTTCGCATAAAAGCCGCCTTCTTTCATCAGCGTTTCATGTTTGCCTGATTCCACTATTTTTCCGTCCTTAACGACAAGAATCGCATCTGCATTTTCAATCGTTTTCAAACGATGGGCGATCACAAAGCTTGTGCGTCCCTTCATTAAATTATTCAGGCCTTTTTGAATATGGACTTCCGTCATCGTATCAACACTTGATGTTGCCTCATCCAAGATCAATATATCGGGGTCCTCTAAAATAGCACGGGCAATCGCAATCAGTTGGCGCTGTCCCTGACTTAGGTTCATTCCACCAGAGCTCAGCATTGTATCATATTGCTGCGGCAAGTATTTGATGAAGTTATGGGCATAGGCGATCTTTGCTGCCTTTTCTACTTCCTCATCTGTTGCATCCAGCTTACCGAAACGGATGTTTTCGCGAACCGTACCTGAAAATAAGTACGTATCCTGCAGCACCACACCGACATGGTCACGGACATTTGTCATCCGGTAATCCGTAATCGGCTGCCCGTCCAACAGGATACACCCGGCTGTCGCATCATAAAAACGCGTAAGAAGCTGGATAATGGTCGTCTTTCCGGAGCCGGTCGGGCCGACAATGGCCACTGTTTCACCAGCATGTGCCGTAAAATCAAGGCCTTTTAAAATCGGCTTTCCTTTCTCATATTCAAATACGACTTTTTCAAATGCTACATTTCCTAGGAAGCGTTCTTTTTCTTGTGCCCCTGGCTGATCTTCTACTTCCTCTTTTTCATCCAATATTTCAAACACCCGTTCAGACCCGGCAATCGCAGACTGGAATGTATTAAGCAGGTTGGAGAGCTGATTAATCGGGCGGAAGAACTGGCGTGTATAAGTAACGACAGCTGCAATTACACCAATCGTGACATAACCGTTTACAGCCATGACTGCCCCTACTCCAATGACCAGTCCCATACCGAGATTATTCATAAAGTTATTGATCGGGCCCATAAAACCTGAAATAATATCAGCCCGCATGGCAGAGGAGCGAAGACGTTCGTTTGATTCCGTGAATTCCTCCAACGTTTGCTTCTCTTTGCCGAACAGCGTCGTAATATCGGAATTTGAAATAGTTTCTTCTATATAGCCGTTTAATTGTCCAAGATCCCGTTGCCGTGCTGCAAAATTTGCACTGCTCCGCTTAATAATCTGCTTTGTAGCCCAAACAATCAATGGAATAACAGTGAGTGTTACAAG
>DEQA01000274.1:0-447 GCA_002359075.1 Planococcaceae bacterium UBA3378 | reverse complement strand
CCTTGCTGGCGCTTATCAAAGAATGCAAGCGGCAACGATTGAAGCTTTTCAAACAGCTCCTGGCGCAGTTTGCGTATCGTCTTCTGTGCCACTCTGACCATGACAAAGGACTGCAGCCACGTAAATAATGATTGGAACGTATAGACAACCGCCAGTATACCAGCCATACGGATAGCACCGCCTACGTCCAGCTTTAAAATATAATCATCCGTAATAACACCAATTAAATATGGACCGATCAAGCTGAGCAGCGATGCCACAATGACAAAAAGCAAAGCAGAAACCATACCAAGCTTCTGCTGGCGCATATAATGCCAGATGCGCAGCAATGTCTCCTTCTGGTTTTTCGGCTTGACGACAGGACCTGTGAATCTCCCGCCTGGATGCCGCATTGGCAGCGGTGGTCCTCCTGTTGTTGGTTTATTCACTTAACGTCCCTCCTTTTTG
>DEQA01000070.1 GCA_002359075.1 Planococcaceae bacterium UBA3378 | reverse complement strand
ACGCCTACCACGAAAAAGCTTACTGAGACAATAAGTGCGAGCCAAGAAACAAGATATAAGCGGTTTTGCATATGATTTCCTCCATTTTTTATTTGTTCCTCCTGCTTATAAATCATTAAAAGTTTACACCCGGGTGTATTGGAAAATCCTGTTTATTCAAAATATTCAATCTACTGTATATATCATACCATATGCGGGTTCTCGGAACAAAGTATGGATTTAAGCTGTTTCTTATCAAAAAACAAATAAGGAGCAAAAAGTCCTGTTTTATAAACAGATTATATTGGGAATAAACTTGTTACCTGCAAGAAAACAACGAAAATCAAGTCTAATTTTACTAGATAAATAGACCCCTTTTGTTAGATTTTCGTTTATTTTGAAAATTGCCAGGGAACAAGACTATAGAGACATTAATACCTTGAGGAGGAACCGGCGCATGTTTGAACACCGTAAAGGACTGCAGTTTGAAGTAAAAGTAGATCGGCCAGACCCAATGTTAGCCAGACAAATCCAAGAGGTGCTGGGCGGACAATTCGGCGAGATGACTGTAATGATGCAATACCTATTCCAAGGGTGGAATTGCCGAGGGAAAGAAAAATACAAGGATATGCTGATGGCAATCGGCACTGAAGAAATTGGGCACGTAGAAATGCTTTGTTCTTTAATTTCCCAATTGTTAGATGGGGCAACACCAAGTGCTCAAGATGAAGCAGCAAAAGATCCAACAATGGCAGCGATCATGGGGGGTGTCAATCCACAACACCTAATCGTAAGTGGACTGGGCGCTACACCGAAGGATTCTAACGGTGTACCGTGGAATGGCAGCTATATTATTGCGAGCGGGAATTTGCTTGCTGACTTCCGTGCAAATTTAAATGCAGAGTCCCAAGGCCGACTACAGGTTGCAAGACTTTATCATATGACTTCTGATGAAGGGGTACGAAAAGTATTCCGAAAAATGTTAGCCCGTGACCGTTATCACCAATATCAATGGATGGCGGCTATTAAAGAGTTAGAGGAGAAAAACGGTGTGGTAGTACCTGCTACCTTCAAACCAGAGGACGAGCTTGAAGCACAGCCTCATGCGTATGAGTTTTATAACTTAGAAGAAGGAACTGGAGCAAAGAATGGTCTATGGGCAGAAGGAATGGCGCCGGATGGAACAGGTGAATTTGTATTCCTGGATCATCCAGAGCCACTGGGACAAGCTCCTAAACCAGTTGTTCCCCCAGCTTCTCTTCATCACGATATCGATATGCCATAAGCCAAGTGACTGCAATGGGCCTATAAGTAAATATTTCTTATAGGCCTTCCATTTAAAAAGAATGAGAAAGGATGCGGACATAATGAAACAAAAAATACTATTTATCTCAGACCATGGCGATCCCCTTATGCCGCTCGGAAGCAAACAGGCAGGCGGCCAAAATAATTATGTAAAGCATTTAGCCTTATCTTTAGACAAACTCGGCTATGCAGTCGATGTCATTACACACTGGTGTAATCAAGATGCTCCGGCAGTTGAAGCTTTAGGTGATCATGGGAAAGTATATCGCTTTAATGCAGGCAGACCAGGCTTTGTAGAGAAGAATGAGATGTTCGGTATACTACCTGCCTTCTATGCAGAGATCAAAGAGAAAATAGATCTCGAATCCTATGACGTCATCCATACTCATTATTGGTTGTCCGGTGTGCTTGGTCTCATGATTCAAAAGGAATATAGGGTTTACTGGGTGCATACAAATCATTCATTGGCGATTGCCAAAGAGCAGGGGACAGGCAAAATAGATCCGAAACGTAAGCATTATGAAGAACGAATTATGCAGCATGCGGATGTTGTATTGGCAACAACGCCGACAGAGAAAGAGCTCATTGCGAAATTCACAAAAAATGTGAGCGATATATCTGTTGTGCCAATTGGCGTGTCACCAACTTATTTGACGCCTCTACTTACAGCAGGCACCGTCAAGTTTCCTTATTATTTCTATGCCGGGCGCCTTGAAGCTTCAAAAGGGATTTTTGATTTATTGGCTGCCTTTCGTCAATTGCTTACAACACATGATGTCCAGGAAAATATTAAACTTTTAATTGCAGGGGGCTGTTCGGAAACAGTCGATATGAGCACTCTTCGACCAAAGGATCCAAAACTGTTAGCCGCATTAGAAGGAATAGAGGACCGTGTTTATTTCCTAGGACCAAAAAAGGAAAAAGAATTGAAAGTCCTATATGGAAATGCCATTGCTACCATTATGCCTTCCCACTATGAATCATTCGGTATGGTAGCAGCAGAAGCACAAGCATGTGGCTGCCCGGTTATTGCCAGTGAGGTGGGAGGTTTAAAAGATGTAGTGAAGCCAGGTGTTACAGGATTGCATATTCCGAAAGCTCATGCTAATAAACTGAGTGAAGGGATGGCCTACTTCCTAACAAAACGCGGCCAGCTCGCTAATATGAGAAGACAGGCAAAAGAACATGCCAAAAATGAATTCAACTGGGCGAAAATCGCTGCTAAAGTAAATAAGCTATATAAAGGAGCAGGCTCTTATGTATCAACCCCTTAAACCATACGTCCTGGCGACTGATCTGGACAATACGATTGTTAGCCCGGATGTGCCGCATCAGGATTTATGGAAATATTTTCAGGATAATCTTCCTTCGTTAATCTATATTACAGGCCGTCATTTTTCTTCTGCTAAGCAGTTAATAGAAGAAGAGGGACTACCAATGCCGGATGTGCTTGTTTGTGATGTTGGTGCCTCTATCTATGTCGGATCAGAATTTAATCTCGACCGAAACTGGGCGGACCAGCTGCAGCTGACTGACTTCCCCCACGTGCACGAGCTGGCGGTGGAACTCGGCTTGACATCACAGCATTTGCCGACAAAATGGCGTCTGGCCTACTTTGCTACA
>DEQA01000113.1:18799-21433 GCA_002359075.1 Planococcaceae bacterium UBA3378 | reverse complement strand
CAGGCAGTTGGAAATGTCCAAGGGTTTAAGGAAGTCGCAAGCTATTTGACAAAGAAAGTGGAACGCCTGCAGAAGAAGGATTTCACCATTGCCTTGTTCGGTGCGTTCAGTGCCGGAAAATCCAGCTTCTCGAACGCGTTGATGGGTTCAAAGGTACTGCCTGTATCACCAAACCCGACAACGGCTGCCATTAATAAAATCCGTCCTGTGACACCGGAGCATCCTCATGAAACGGCTGACGTGCAATTAAAAACGGCAGCACAGCTTCTTGAAGATATTCAGGGCTCTTATGAAGCAATCGGGCTACAGGTAGGTTCACTGGAAGAAGCATTCAACCGTTCTTCAGAGGGCGTGGCTGTTCAGCTTTCGGATGAGCGATTAAATGTCCATAAATCATTCATCCGTGCCTTTGCTGAAGGGTACGAAGAGTTTAAGCATAAGCTTGGCACTGTTATTCGGGTAGGCCGCGACGATTTCGAAAAATTCGTAGCGCAGGAAAATAAATCATGCTTCGTAGATAATATTGATTTCTACTATGATTCGCCGCTGACACGAATGGGCGTGACACTTGTTGATACGCCGGGGGCTGACTCGATCAATGCCCGTCATACCGGCGTTGCATTCGATTATATACGAAATGCGGATGCCATCCTGTTCATTACGTATTACAACCATGCGTTTGCTAAGGCTGACAGGGAATTCCTCATTCAGCTTGGCCGTGTAAAGGACGCTTTTGAGCTTGATAAAATGTTCTTCATCGTAAATGCGATCGACCTGGCATCAACAGAAGAGGAAGAAGAGGAAGTGAAGGGGTACGTTCGCTCAGAGCTGCAGCGCTTTGGTATCCGTTTCCCGCGTTTATACGGAGTATCTAGTTTACTGGCATTAAAGGAAAAGCAGGAGCAGACAGATCATAAGTCTGGTATGCCGCCATTTGAAGAAGCATTCCATCATTTCCTGAATGATGAATTGATGGGAATTGCCGTACAGGCACTTCGTGAAGAAGTAGAAAAGACACATGTCCGTCTGCGTGATCTCATCATGCAAACGGAAGAAAACTTGAAACGGAAAGATGAGCGTCTAGCGGAGCTTGCACAGCTGGAACGGCATGTACGCAACACATATCAGGCGGCAAATACAGCGATGCTTGAGTCGGATGCAAAGCAGGAGCTGAATGAACTGCTGTACTATGTTATGCAGCGTGTGTACTACCGCTATCCTGATTTCTTCCGCGAATCATACAATCCGTCAACGTTTGCGCAGCTGCCGGCACAACAGGCGCTCGATACAGCATTAAAAGAAGTACTGCAGGCGCTGAGCTTTGATTTTGCACAGGAAATGCGTGTAACGAACTTCCGTCTGGCCCAGTTTGTGCAGAAGAAAATGAAAGAGCGTTTTAAAGAGGATACCCAAAACCTGAAAGAGTTCAATAATAGCTTCTCCTTCCTTGCTTATGAAACAGAGGAGCCGAGCATTCTAGAGTTTACAGGTCCCTTTGCAGACCGTGCCAAATATGCAAGTGTGAAATCCTACTATAAAAATCCAAAAGCATTCTTTGAGAAAAATGAAAAAGAACAGTTAAAAGATGCCCTTGAAAGCATGACGAAGCCGGATGCCCAAGTATATGTGGAAGGCGAAAAACAGCGTCTCGAGCTATGGGCAATGGAGTTTATTACAAACGAAGCAGAGAGCCTGCGTCTGCACTTGTTTGACCAGGCAATCGAGCAAATTGAAACAGAGCGCATGCTGCTGCAGGAAGAAAGCCGCCTGGCTGCATGGAAGGAGATCTATGCACAGCTTCAACAATAAGGAGTGATGACGATGGGAAATGTTTTTGTAACAGTGGAGCAAGTGGAAACACCGGCAAGATTTATCGATGCTAGATTTAATTTAATGGATGCTTCGGAGGGACGTAAGCTGTACGACAAAGAACATATTGCAGGAGCCGTTTATTTTGACCTGGAAAAGGATTTGTCGGATATGACAAAAACGACAGGGCGGCATCCGATGCCCGAAAAAGACCAGCTCCTTCATTTGTTTGAAACAGCAGGGCTTTCACTCAATGATCGTATATATATATATGATCAGGGAGGAACACCATTTGCTCCACGTGCCTGGTGGATGCTTTCCTATGCAGGCTTTACAAATGTACGGATAGTAAACGGCGGATTTGAAGCGCTAAAACAGGCTGGTTATGCCGTGACTTCGAATAAGGAGTCATTTGAACGGTCACAGCTGACACCAAACTGGCAGGAGACGATATATGCAAGCCGTGACTTTGTTAAAGATATAGTAGATGGAGAGAGAGCTTCTATGCTGCTTGATGCCCGCGCAGCTATTCGTTACCGCGGAGAACATGAACCTCTCGATCCGGTGGCCGGACATATTCCAACAGCCAGAAATTTTGATTGGGAACAGGTGAAAGACGGCAGCCATCTTGTTGTAGCAGAAAACTTGGAGCGCGTAGTTCCTAAAAATCAGGAAGTAGTAGTCTATTGTGGTTCGGGAGTAACAGCTTCTCCGCTTTATGCTGTTTTAAAAGAAGCAGGCTATGAAAATGTAAAGCTCTATGTTGGCAGCTTCAGTGACTGGATTACCGAGTATGAGGCGGCAACGGGTGAAGAATAATTACGC
>DEQA01000113.1:17329-18675 GCA_002359075.1 Planococcaceae bacterium UBA3378 | reverse complement strand
CAGGAAAGTTCCGATTTTCTGGGCAGCTCCTTTTCTTGTAGAAAGAAGTGAGAAGATGAAGTTCGATTGTATTATTGTCGGCGCTGGCTCGATCGGAATGGCCGCCGCCTATTTTTTAGCGATGGCAGGTAAAAAGGTTTGCTGTGTCGATGCCTATGAACCACCACATACTAATGGCAGTCATCATGGGGAGACACGGATTATCCGTTATGCATATGGAGAAGGGGAGGCCTATGTTCCTTTAACTCTTCGTGCAGCGCAGCTTTGGGAGGAGCTTGCCGCCCAAATGGACGAAGAACTATTTCTGCAGACCGGCGTTATGAATGTAGGAGATCGTCATAACCCATTTATCCAGACAGTTATTGAAAGTGCAAAAAAATATAATTTACCGCTTGAGGTGCTGTCAGCAGAGGAAGTAATGAAACGGTGGCCGGGGATTAGTTTACCGGATAATATGATTGCAGCTTTTGAGCCGACTTCAGGAGTACTCAAGGTAGAAAAATGTGTGGAGGCGTATAAAACACGTGCAATAGAGGCGGGAGCGTCCTTTTATTTTAATGAACCGGTCCGCCGGATTACAGCGGGAAATCATGTCACTGTAATGACGGATACCCATACTTTCACGGCTGAACAATGTGTCGTCAGTAGCGGAGCATGGACAAAGCAGCTATTGGAAACGATGGGGGTCCAACTTCCGCTTTCGCCAATCCGTAAAACATTTGCCTGGTATGAAGCGGATGAACAATTATACGGTGACCTGGTGTTCCCGGCCTTTGCGTTTGAATTAATGAATGCATGTTATTACGGATTCCCAAGTATTGATGGGGCCGGTTATAAAATAGGGCGGCATGACGGCGGGGAACCGATACATCCAAACGAAGAGCTTGTTCCTTTCCATGAAACAGATGCGGTAGATTTAGACGATTTTATCGATCATTATATGCCGCATGTAGGGCCGCTAAAAGAAGGGAAAGTATGCAAGTATACGATGACGCCCGATGAACATTTCATTATCGATCGATTATCATCAACAGAAAATATTATAGTAGCTTCGGGATTTTCCGGACATGGATTTAAATTTGCCAGTGTAATCGGTGAAATAATTAGTCAGCTTGTCTGCGAGGGAAAATGTCAATACGATCTAGACTTATTTAAACTGAGCCGATTTTAGAAACTGTTTTCGGTGTTAGGTGCTGAAGGATGTTAGTTTATTTCATCTTAGGATAACCAGATTTTCTTCAAACTGAGTCTTCACCATAAGTTGGGGATGACAAGCTAGTATGATAACGAGTTGATTGGAGTGGCGGCTGGCGACTCCTTGGGGAACAGCACGTGCGGAAAATCCA
>DEQA01000113.1:10619-17313 GCA_002359075.1 Planococcaceae bacterium UBA3378 | reverse complement strand
CATTTAGTTGGAGCCGTGCCCCCGCGAAAAAGCGTCCAGCCAGAACGGAAATCAACCTATGTTACGATGATGAACCTTCAAACTGCTAGGTCGATCATATATGAAGCGGTTTCCTGCTTCAATAGTTTCTTACTGAAATAGGATTCTTAAGGCATAAGTTGGGGAAGAGACTAATAAACTGTAACTTTTCTGGAATTTGGGCGACCAATCCTTTGAATACAACGATAAAGGAGACGAACATGATGAAAAGAAACATTCCAATCGCACTATCATTCGCACTAGCGGCAGGTGCGATCGTTCCAACTGCTTTCGCACAAACAAATGATATAACAGAGGTGAATGATAAAGTGGAGCAAGTACAGGAAAAATTCCTGAAGCTGACAGGGAAATTCCAGTCATTTGAAGAACGCACAAATGGTTCGCTCTACTCCCTGATTGAAAAAGGGGAGGACATTTTTGCTATTGTAGCAAATGAAACAACCGTTGTAGTAGATAATCTTGGTAACCCGGCTGAGTTAAAAGAAGGGATGGAATTCACAGCCTTTGTGGATGCTGATAAACCAATGCTGATGATCTATCCGCCTCAATATTCGCCGGAGTTGATTGTTATTCACACAACAGAACCTGGATTTGTAGAGGTGGATGAATTTGATAAAGAGTTTACGGGTACAAAGCTGAAATTAAACTTGTCCGACGAAACGGTAATTGAAAATTTATCGGGTACAAAGCTGGATGCTGAAGAGGTGGCAGAAACAAATACTGCTGTGTTCTATACAGCCTCAACAAGAAGTATTCCTGCCCAAACAACGCCTTCTAAGGTAATTGTTTTAAGCTATGACGCAAAACAGGATGACAACGCTGTACAGGAGATCATCGACAAGGATTTTTATGAAGTAGACGGTGTTAAAATGATCCCGCTGCGCTTAGTAGCAGAGCATCTTGGCTGGAAGGTTGAGTCAACAGGAAACGGGGCAGTGCTTTCAAAGGACAATACAACCTTCACGATTACCAGAGGCATAAAAACATTTGTTCATAACGGGAAAGACAGTGAGTTTGAAGCTGCCCCTTCCTTACTTGAACCAACGAAAACGTATGTGCCTGTTGATTTTGTAGATTACCTCACTAAATAATGATGCGGGAGCGTAACTAGGTAAGATGACTTCTCTCGTTTTGCTTTTATGTCGTGACAGTCACCTTTTATACAAAATAAAAAATAAGACGGCGGGAAAGTTTGTTTACCGACTTTCCCGCCGTCCTTTTATTGTTGGATGAGCAGCCTGTTTTTTAAGTCAAATACCGCCAAGTCTTCTGCTGCGAAAGTAGATGGAAAAACATTCCGACTTTCGTTAACAAGTCGCTCTATATCGTTTTTTAGAAAACGGGCGCTAAGATGAGTGAGAATAAGGTTCTTTGCATTCGCCAGTTTGGCAACCTCTGCTGCCTCGGTATTCGTCGCGTGGCCGTAGCTGGCTGCCAGTTCAGCGGTAGAGGAATCAAATGTTGCCTCGTGTATAACAATATCGGCTTCCTTTGAAAGCTCAATAGAAGCATTGCAATATTTTGTGTCGCCAAGAATAGTAATGGTGAATCCTTTTTTTGCCTCGCTTACTACATCGGCTGCTTTCACAATGGTTCCGTCTTCAAGTGTTATATCACGTCCGCTTTTCAGTTCACGGTAAAGCGGCCCTCGCGGAACCCCGTATTGTTGGACTTTTTCTATAAGCAATTGTCCCGGAAGATCCTTTTGTTCCACCCGATAGCCAAAACATTCGATTACATGCTGCAGTTTCTTTGCCCGGACAATAAAATGATCATCTTCAAAGACGATCCCTTCCTGTACTTCGACAAAGTTAATGGGATATGTAAGATGTGTTTTGGAATAACGAATCGCTGCTTCGACAAAATCCTTTATCTCTGCCGGTCCAAAAATTGTCAAAGGGGATTCTCCGCCAAGAAAAGAGCGGGAGCCTAAAAAGCCGGGAAGACCATAAATATGATCTCCATGCATATGGGTGATGAAAATTTTATCAATTCTGCGAGGTTTGATCGATGTTTGTAAAATCTGGTGCTGGGTCGCTTCTCCGCAATCAAAGAGCCAAATGCTGCCGATCTCATCCAGTAATTTAAGGGCGATGGAAGTAACATTACGCTCTTTTGAAGGCATACCCGCCCCGGTTCCTAAAAATTGTAATTGCATGCGTATTCCTCTTTTCTTCTATTGATAAGCATGATGAAAGACATCAATAGGTATAAATAACCCGACTTTGCCATGCTCATCGGTATTTAAGGTAGCAAAGACAATACCTACGACTTCGCCTGTTTCTCTGATGACAGGGCTGCCGCTGTTTCCTTTGTAGACGGGTGCCTGCATCATCATGACCGGTTCCTCCCAATCATCCAATTGTACCCAGTCAAGAACGGTTCCTTCATTAGCAATTCCGGTGAAATACAAGGGGTTTCCGAGAAAGTAAACATGCTCTTTGGCATTGTATTGATAGCTGTCAGCAATGTCGAGGTGCGGCAAGTCCGTCCCTTCGACTTTGATGAGCGCTGTGTCGATATCTGGATAAGAGGCAATTACCTCTGCTTCATAAATGCCGTCATCCGGAAAGACGACTGTCAATTGCAGGGCATTGTCAATGACATGATGGTTCGTTAAGATCAGACCGTCATCGGAAATGGCAAATCCTGTTCCTTTACTGTCTCCCGTCGAAACTTCAACAACAGCTTTCTTATATTGTTTAATATCTTCCTGTGCAGATAATCTTGCGGAGACTTGGATAAATTCCACTGCAGGGAATGAAAAAATATTCAGCAAGATAGCAAACGTATTAAAAACAAGTGCGAGCGCGATTATCCATACGAGAAGGCGGGCGAAGGGCTTTTGGTTGCTTGGCTTTTTATACCCGTTTAGTTTGCGCTGCCGTTCTTCTTCTAAAGCTTTTTGCTGCTCTTCTAATACAAGCTCTAAAAACGCCTCTTCTGTCAGCTCCTCCTGGAGGTCTATATTGGTTTGTGACATCTGAATTCCCCCTATCCCCATTTAAGTGTAATAAAAGAAATGAAGCACATCAATGGATAAGTAGGGAAGACCGATTAAAATAGCTCAACAACCAACTGAATAATCAATACGGCCGTAATGGCACGTAATAAATATTTGGCAAGCAGGGCACTTACTTTTCTAGCCAGTGCAATCCCGATTTGTGACCCGATAATCGAGCCGATCATCAAGGAGAACGTTTCTGCCCAAATAATTTGCCCATTTAGTATATACATAATCGCCGCACCGAAACATGTAGCGAAAATACCGACACGGCCTAACACGACTGCCTTCATATAGGCCAGCTTTTCATGTGCGTAAATATAAAGAAGCAGTGTGCCGCTCCCAGGACCGAAAAGACCATCATATATCCCGACTCCAACCAATAGACCTGCTGTACGTTTTTTTAAGCGGAGTTCTACTTCCTGACCGAAATCTGTTTTTCCGAGAAAGGAAAGAATAAGTGCAAACAAAAGCAAACAAATAGCGATAACCGTTAGTGTCTGTTCTGTAAAGAGAGAAGCAATGCCTCCGCCGAGCAGTCCGCCTGTAAAACAGAGGGCGAGAATAGGGAGCACTTCCTTCCATGTCGCCTCTTTTCGTCTAAATACACTGTAAAAATTGGAAAGAGTCGAAACCGTGTTGGCTACTTTATTTGCTCCAATGGCCGAATGCACTGGCATACCAAGTAATAGCATTGTAGGCAGCGTAATAAGCCCGCCGCCGCCTGCAAGTGTACCAATTAAATTTCCGATAAATCCGATGACAAATAATATAACTAGCATGCCATAGCCTTCTTTCTATTATTATTGACTTTTTCACTTTACAGGAAGAGGAATTGAAAAGAAAGATAGAATGTAGAACTCCTGCACAGGTGGAAAAATCCCAGCGGAATTGTGTATAAAATGTGTCTTTGTGTAAATTTTCACAAGGGACCAGGGAGAAAAGTTTGTGAAATTGTTCATATATTGCATGAAAAAATGAAACGTGTAAAGTTTCACAATAAAAATAGTGTCAGATTAATATTTCTAAAACAAACAAGAAATAATTAATTATTTTAAAATAATTATTTTTGGCGTTTTTAAATTAAAAAAAGATTGTGAAAAATTGAACAAACAGTATTAAATTGAGCTATTTATAGAGTTTGTGAAGTTTTTCTAAAAAAATTAATATTATTATTGACTTTATCGAAATAAAGCAATATGATACTGGAATATAAAGAAAATTCCGTTATATCGAAAGGGTGGATGAAAATGGATTTTATGAAAAAATCTTTGGAAATGCATGAACAATTCGGTGGTAAGATGGAGATTCGAGCAAAGGTACCTGTACAAGATACGTATGATCTTAGTTTAGCTTACTCTCCAGGAGTAGCTGCACCGTGTATTGAAATTGAAAAAAACCGCTCTCTCGTATATGACTACACAATGAAAGGGAATTTAGTAGCGGTTGTAACGGATGGGACAGCAGTTCTTGGATTAGGGGATATCGGTCCGGAGGCGGCACTTCCTGTTATGGAAGGAAAGGCATTGCTGTTAAAAAGATTTGCCAATGTAGATGCTGTGCCAATCTGTCTGGATACAAAAAATGTGGACGAAATTGTGCAGATTGTTAAAGCAATGTCCCCGACATTTGGCGGGATCAATCTGGAGGATATTTCAGCTCCGCGCTGTTTTGAGATTGAAGACCGTCTACGTGCAGAATGTAATATCCCTGTCTTCCACGATGATCAGCATGGAACAGCCATCGTAGTAGGTGCAGGACTGATCAATGCCAATAAAATCATCGGTAAAGAAGTAGAAAAGATGAAGGTTGTCATTAATGGTGCGGGTGCTGCAGGTATTGCGATTTTACGTATCCTTATACAAATGGGATATAAGAATGTCATCATGTGTGATACAAAGGGCATTATTTATGAAGGGCGTAAAGAGGGAATGAATCCGATAAAAGAGGGGATTGCCCATTTAACAAATCCGGAAGGCCTGCGCGGTACACTGGATGATGCACTGGTTGGAGCTGATGTATTTATCGGTGTTTCTGTAGCCAATTTATTGACAGAAGCCCATATTAAATCAATGGCTAAAGATCCTATTGTATTTGCTATGGCCAATCCAAATCCGGAAATTACCCCTGAAAATGCAAAGGCATGGGGCGTCCGTATCATTGGAACAGGTAGATCGGATCATGCAAATCAAATTAATAATATGCTGGCATTCCCTGGTATTTTCCGGGGCGCATTGGATGTAAGAGCAACAGATATTAATGAGGCAATGAAATTAGCCGCTGTCGAAGCGATCGCATCATTAGTGTCAGATGAGGAGCTGAATGAAGACTTTATCGTCCCAAGCTCAATGGATGAACGCGTAGCAGGTGTCGTAGCGAAGGCGGTAGGTTCTGCTGCTATTGATTCAGGTGTTTCGGAATTATTCAATCAGCCGATTAATGATTCAGTAGCTATTTAATTTCTTTTATTCTATCCAATTCATTCGTTGGGGGACAAAAGAAAAACATACTACCGAATAAAATTACAAAACGAAAAGGGTGTTCGATTTATACGAACACCCTTTTTTCTTATTGCTGTAATTGAGCTGTCAATTGCTCTAGTTGATCAATTAGACTTCCAATATAAGCGATTGTATCACGCAATGGCTGCTCTGTCGTAATATCAACGCCAGCATGTTTGGCAAGCTCTACTGGCGTTTTCGTCCCACCCATTTTCAACACTTCGATCCAATCCGCTACAGCAGCTTCTCCTTCATTTAAAATGCGGTTAGCTACCTGTGTTGAAATAGTCAAGCCGGCTGAATATGTGTACGGATACAGACCCATATAATAGTGTGGCTGGCGCATCCATGTCAGCTCCGCACCTTCATTAATGACCACCGTATCACCCCAGAATTCCTCTAGAACACCACGTTTTAAATCATTCAGTCTTTGTGCATTGACAGAATCCCCTGCATCAATAATTTCATACACTTTCCGCTGGTAAGCCGCTTCAAGCAAATGCGTGACAAAATTGTGGTAGTATGTCCGGGAAATAATGGTAGAGATTACCCAGCGTTTAAAACGTGGATCTTCTGAACCTTTTAGTAAATGATTTGCCATTAGCATTTCGTTCATAGTAGAAGGCGCTTCTATGAAATAAAGAGATGGGCGTGCATTATAAACGTTTTGTTCGGCGTTTGCCAAATAGAAATGCCCGGCATGTCCCAGCTCATGGGCAAGTACAAATACTTCATTCATTCGGCTTGTCCATGAAATTAACACATAAGGATGATAGCCGTAAGGGCTGGAACAGAAAGCACCTGTCGATTTTCCTTCGTTTTGGGCAAAATCAATCCACCGCTCATCAAATGACCGGTCCAGCATTTTACTGTAGTCTTCTCCCATTACAGCTAGACCATCCTTCATATATTTACGAGATTCTTCTATTGTGATAGTCGGTTCGAAATCCGGGTCAAGGGATATTTTTAAATCTGCAAATGTCATTTCCTCCAGCCCGTGTACTTTTTGCAGGAGCTTTGCATACCTGCGCATATGCGGCGCAAGCTCGGACATAATTAAATCAATTTGCCGATTGTAAAGCGTCCGGTCTACCTCCTGCGGTTCTAATAAAAAGTCGAAAACCGAAGAGTATCCGCGTAAATCGCTTTC
>DEQA01000113.1:0-10561 GCA_002359075.1 Planococcaceae bacterium UBA3378 | reverse complement strand
CGTAACTTAGAAGAGAAAGCATCAAAGGCAGTCCGGCGAATATCGCGGTCATTTTCAAGCTCCCAATCTCCTTCGAATAGATTATAGCTTAGCGGGTAGCTCTGTCCGTTAACTTCAAAATCAGGAAACTTCATGTCTACTAATTTAGTTGTATTGTAAAGCCCGTATGGAGCACTGAATGTTGTGCTAAATGCAGCAAGCGCTTTTTCGGCTTCCGGATGAAGCTGGTGGGCTTTTTGTTCTAATAAGTTTTTAATATAGCGCCCATAACCGGGTTCTGCTGTGCTTACCTGCTGCAGTACTGACTCATCCAGCGCTAATAATTCGCTTTGAATGAAAGAAAGCTTAGCTCCGATTGCACTATAAATTTGGCCGACTTTTGCAGAACGCATTTGGGCTTCACTGCTTGTTTGATCTACATTGAGAGCAAGGTTGGCATATGTACTAATAGGCACCAGTTTTTCGTATAGCTTTTCATAGGCTGCAATGACACCGGCAGCAGATTCACTTGTTTGAATGTTCCCCTTGAATGCTGCTTCGATGGCATCTGCCTCTTTTTTTGCTGCCTCGATTGCATTTTCGAAGGCATCTTCTGTTTTAAATAAATCTTCCAAATTCCAAGTTTCTTCTACTTTTACTTCATGACGCTTTAATATCGACATATAAATCCCCCTTACATCTTCCGGTTTACGAAATAAATTGTACCATATGTTAGATTTTTTAGAAAGTTCGTCATTTTAGAGCAAGGAGACCTCACCTAAATCTTTGATTTAGGTGAGGAGAAATTGGTCGTTTTTTTTTCAAACGTAAGTTCTTATTTGGTGTAATTAGCTAAATGAGGTGGTGAGATGGGAATAACAATTACAGCGAAGATAAAAATCCTGCCTGACGAACAAGGGAAAGAGGAACTACTACATACGATACGTGCTGTAAAAAAAGGCTTGAATTATGCTTCTGTCACAGCTTTTACAAAAAAGTGTTTCGTAAACACGAAGCTACATCCATTAACGTATCAACATCTTCGTGAAGAATTTGGTCTCCGTTCGCAAATGGCCTGTAGTGTGAATAAAACAGTATGCGCAAAATATAAGTCGATGAAATCAAACGGCGTTACGGACACGTTAGCTGTATTTAAAAAACCCGAGTATGATTTAGTATGGAATCGTGATTATTCTTTAAAACCCGGCCATTTTTCTGTCAATACGCTATCTGGACGTATAAAAGTCCCTTACGTGACGACAGGGATGGAACAGTTCTTTGATGGTACTTGGACATTTGGCACAGCGAAATTGGTTGTAAAAAAGAGAAAATATTTCTTGTATATTCCGATGACGAAAGAAATCGATGAAAGAAACCTTTTCCATGAGCAATCTGTGAAAAATATTGTGGGCGTGGATGTAGGGATCAACTTCGTTGCTACTGCTTATGGAAGTGATGGAAAAACCCTTTTCTTTAACGGGAAACATATGAAACAAAAACGCGCACATTACAAACTATTGAGAAAGCAGCTGCAACAAAAACACACCGCTTCGGCTAGACGTAGATTACAAGCAATTGGAAACCGAGAAAACCGTTGGATGACAGATATCAATCATACTGTCTCGAAGGCACTCGTACGTCATTACGGCCCAGGTACTTTGTTTGTGCTGGAAGACTTACAAAATATTCGCGCTGCGACTGAAAAAGTCTGCCGGAAACATCGTTATGTGTCAGTTTCTTGGGCGTTCGCGCAATTAAGAGACTTTTTAACCTACAAATCGTTGCTGAACGAATCCAAAGTTCTCTTAGAAGACCCGAAATATACATCTCAAACGTGCCCGAAATGCCATCATACAGATCAAACAAACCGTGACAAAAAGACGCGCAGTTTCTGTTGTAAAAAGTGCAGATATCGTTCCAATGATGATCGTATTGGCGCGATGAATCTCTACCATAAGGGAAAAGAGTACCTTGTGAGAGTATCTGCCCAGCAAGCTGGGTAGATAGGGTATTAGTCAATATGCCCACGATGTAACACCACGCCTTTCTTTTGGTTAGGCGATAAAAGGTAGGAGTTCGCAAAAAGAGCGTTGAGACTACCGGGTAGTTACAAGCTCCATCCAAATTTGTGATTTGGGTGGAGTCATTGACGAATGTACGTATCCAACGAAAGCAACCGTATTTAAATAACGGTTAGAAAACTTCCATACAAATCCGATTGAGTTAGGAGTAATTGCTCAAAAAGCGAATATGAAAAGTTTAGTAGCCACTCATTTAACAAATTTTTAAACGACGAATCCAATTGTAAAAAAACAGGTGGGACAGTATATTCCGAATGAATATTTAGGACCGCATTTACTAGATGAAATAGTAGATGAAATTCGTCTGAATTATCAAGGACCTTTACGTATCGCTCATGATTTAATGCGTATCGATTTATAATATTTCATAAGCGGCGTGAACGGAAAAATATCCCAAGAAAAAGCTCTTGGGATATTTTTTAGAAACACCGAGTCCGGCGATAAATAGCATCATCCTAAAAAAATATTAAAGAAAGCAATACCGATAATTGCAATGATGGCAAAGATTACAATCATGACGATAATAAAAGGGATGAGGAGGGTAAAGAAAGCCCGCCAATTGGAAAAACGGTGTGCTTCTGCTAATACCGCAATATTAATCACAACACCCCAAACGCTAAATACAAAGCTAAGAAGGGGTACAATGACGGAAAAAGCGCTTGTTTCATACACGCTAAAATAGCTGTCTGGAGAAAATATCATCCATATATAATAGAGTAAACCTGTTACAATGGATGGAATATATGTTAAAGAACCTGCCTTAAATACATCCCAAAAAGAACCTGTTCCTTGAAGCATTCTTCCGAAAAGGAGTAGTATTCCACTGTAAATAAACATAATTAATATCCCTACGAGAGGTCCTAAAAACAGGGAAAGAAGCACAAGGATGGAAACAGACAATGACTCGTCAAGTTCGCTGTTTACATACCCGCCTCCGAAAGCTGCAAATGAACCGATCGCAATTAATAGAAAGATAAATCCTAATGGTTTGTTATCGATCATATCACGTGCAGTTTGCTTTGGATGCATCCAAACGGTTAAAAACGGATTCAACATTATCACCTCTAAATAGATTTCTTTAAGTGAATCATTTTTTTCTAGCCTTGTAAACAATGTATAAATTACTAGGAAGTTTGCCCTAATATTTTACCCATTAATCTACCGGTTAAAACTTATCGTATCCATTGGAAATATTGTTCTCCTTTTTACTTTCCACCGGCTAATCTGCACAGCATTTTAGTGGCATATAATAAAAGATTGTACAGGCTGTAATGTCAATAATGTTATGTCAAAAAATGCGTTCACTAAAATATATGCAGCTTTTATGAAATCAACACTAATATAAAAGCAAAAGGGGAGAGCAAAAGAAAAACCCTCCCTTTTGTAGAAAAAAGGGAGGTGTCTATGGATTAGTCGGCCAGCATGATTTTTTCAAGTTCAAGCGGTTCGATGTAAGTGTCGCCTTTATATGCACGCATGTTTCCGCCTGAAATTTCATCGATTAACAGAATTTCGTTTGTTTTTGCATCACGGCCAAATTCCAGCTTGATGTCATAAAGTGTTAATCCTTTTTTCTCCAGCTCTGTTGCAACAAATTTGGAAATTTCAATTGTGCGTTCCTTTAGAATAGCATACTCATCTAAAGATAAAATACCGAGCATATGCAAGGCATCTGCAGAAATAGGAGGGTCAAGTCGTTCATCATCCTTGATTGTCACTTCTACAAATGAATCTAGATCCTGGCCTTCCTGTACGTATGCACCATAACGGCGAAGGAATGAACCGACAGCCTTGAACCGGCAAATTACTTCTAATCCTTTTCCGAATACTGTGGCCGGTTTCACAGTCATTGTTGCATCGTCGAAATTAGCATCTACGAAATGAGTAGGCACGCCTTGCTCGTTTAACTTGGAATAAAAGAATGAAGTCAGTTTAAGACCAGCTAAACCAGCGCCGGCAATTGTTAATCCGACAGTGTTTGCGCCAGGGTCAAATACGCCATTTTCTCCTGTTACATCATCTTTGAATTGTAATAAGTAATGATCGTCTTCGAGTTTAAAAACATTTTTTGTTTTACCCGTATAAATTAATTCCACAAGAAAACCTCCGTTATGTAAGATCAAAATCATTATAACACGAATGTTTATTGTGAGCATATATCAAAATGTTCGTTTTTAAAAGAAAGACGTCTGACGAATTCGTTAGAAAAAGGAGCCGCCTTGAAAGTTACCATTAACAAGGCGGCTCCTCCAAATAATATGATCAATACGTCGTTATCTTTTGGAACAGATGAACAGCAAAAATGCCGTTCGGATGCCCCTTTTGTTAAAAATAGAAAATGTGGAATTTATGTTTTATTGATTCCGATTAATAAATGCCTTCAGCAACCATACCATCTGCTACTTTTATAAAGCCGGCAATATTTGATCCGACAACAAGGTTTCCGGCATAGCCGTATTTTTCAGCTGCTTCTTTTGATTCAGCATAAATTGATTTCATAATGCCCTGTAACTTTTCGTCTACTTTTTGGAATGACCAAGCAGTCCGGCCGGAGTTTTGTGCCATTTCCAGAGCGGATACGGCCACTCCTCCAGCATTCGCCGCTTTAGCAGGACCAAAATAAATATCGTTTTCAAGGTAAATATTGATCGCTTCTAAATCGGAAGGCATATTTGCTCCTTCAGCAACGAATTTTGTGCCGTTCGCAAGTAGCAGGCGGGCTGAGTCTCCGTTGATTTCATTTTGCGTAGCACAAGGAAGCGCTATATCACAAGGGATAGACCAAATATTTGTGCAGCCTTCATGGTATTCCGCATTTGGACGGTAATGTAAATAAGTTTGTATACGATCGCCTTTTACTTCTTTAATTTCCTTGAGTGCAGCAAGATCAATCCCTTCCGCATCGTAAATATAGCCTGATGAGTCCGAGCAAGCCACAACTTTTGCGCCGTAATGCTGCGCTTTTTCGATTGCATAAATCGCTACATTACCTGAACCGGATACAACGACTGTTTTATCACCGAATGTCTCGCCTTTTTCACGTAACATTTCTGCTACAAAGTATACTAACCCATAACCTGTTGCTTCCTTTCGGGCTAACGATCCGCCGTAGCCCGGTTTCTTGCCAGTCAGTACACCAGCTTCGTAAGCCCCGCGTAAACGCTTATATTGGCCCCACATATAGCCTATTTCCCGGGCACCTACACCAATATCGCCGGCGGGAACGTCGACATCCGGACCAATATGACGGTATAATTCAGTCATGAACGCTTGGCAGAAGCGCATAATTTCTGCATCTGACTTTCCTTTCGGATTAAAATCAGAACCACCCTTGCCGCCTCCGATTGGCTGACCAGTTAGAGCATTTTTGAAAATCTGTTCAAAAGCTAGAAATTTCATGATGGATTCGTTTACTGTAGGATGGAAACGGAGACCGCCTTTATACGGTCCGATCACATTGTTAAATTGGACACGGTAGCCGCGGTTCACCTGTACTTTATTGGCATCATCCTGCCAAGCCACACGGAAAGATATAATCCGGTCCGGCTCTATAATACGTTCTAAAATGTTATGCTCAATATACTCCGGGTGCTGTGCAAGAACAGGAGCAAGGGAAAATAAAATTTCTTCAGCTGCCTGAAGAAACTCCGGCTGGTGTGAATTTTTTTGCTTTAGTTTTGTAAATACGGAATCAATATATTCTTTGGAACGTGTGTCATTTGTCGTAGTAATTATCGTCATTATGTTACCCCCAAAAAATTTGTTAGCTGTATCGTATTATTATTTATCAAACAATTCAATATAATTCTCGAAACTTTACACTTTGTAAAGTTTATATGAACAGATGGGAAGAGTGGGTAATGTTATATTGGAATAATATAATTTAGGCATTTTTGAATGGAGTGTATTTTGGTGATTCAGTTATTAATTGATGCAGATGCCTGTCCTGTTATTGATCTGGCGCTGTTTATTTCATCTCATTATGAGATGAAACCAATCTTGTTTTGCGATACTTCTCATCGCATCGAACGTGAAAATGCAATAACAATTATTGTGCCGAAAGGACCTGATTCGGTTGATTTTAAGCTAGTTAATACGCTTTCAAAAGGGGATGTTGTGTTAACGGGCGATTATGGCCTAGCAGCAATGTGTATTGCAAAAGGAGCTTACGTAATGGATGCTAACGGCAGAGAATTGACTTCTGATAATATCGATCAATTACTTGCCTTTCGTTACGAAAGTGCAAAAATCAGACGTGCCGGCGGTAGGTTAAAAGGGCCGAAAAAGCGTACAGAAGAAAATAATATTTCGTTCGAAAAGGAATTTCGACAACTTTGTGAACGAATCATTCAAAACAAAAAAGAGAGGTAAAAGATATGAACCATTTAAACGATTCAGCTCAATTAAGTTCGGAATTCCCATTGATTCAATCGCTGCAAAGTGAAGAAATTGTATTTTGGGTGAATGAAAAGAGAAATGCTTCCTATAATAGACCGGAAATTTCTATGAGGGAGGTAATGGAGGCTGACGCAAGACTGCGCCGATTTTCTACTTATTTTATGACTGCCTTTCCCGAAACAGTTATATTAAATGGCTTGATTGAATCGGATATTCGTGAAATCGCGGAAATGAAAGCAATGATCGAAGGAAGGCATGCCATTGAAATACCGGGCAGACTGCTGTTGAAATGTGATCACGCATTGCCTGTGTCAGGCTCTATAAAAGCACGCGGCGGTATTTATGAGGTACTGAAATATGCTGAAGCATTAGCGATGGAACATGGCTATCTGAAGGAAAACGATGATTATACTCTATTAGCTTCAGATAAATTGAGAGAGTTTTTCTCGCATTACAAAGTGGCGGTAGGTTCTACTGGAAATCTCGGCTTAAGTATAGGGATTATTAGTGCAAAACTTGGTTTCCAAGTAACTGTGCATATGTCTGCTGATGCAAAAGAATGGAAAAAGGATCATCTTCGTTCTCTCGGGGTGGAAGTAAAAGAATATAAGGCCGATTACAGCATGGCAGTTAACCAGGGAAGAAAGGAAGCAGAGGCCGACCCGATGTGCCATTTTGTAGATGATGAAAATTCGAAAGATTTATTTGTCGGTTATGCTGTAGCTGCTCTCCGTTTAAAGGAACAGCTGGTAGCATCGAATATAAAAGTTGACGGAGACCATCCATTATTCGTATATATTCCTTGTGGTGTTGGAGGAGCTCCTGGCGGGGTAGCATATGGTCTGCAGCAGATTTTTGGAGAGCATGTGCATATCTTCTTCGGTGAGCCGGTTCAATCACCTTGTATGCTGCTTGGCATGATGACGGGACTTCATGATGAGATTTCGGTAAAAGACATTGGTCTGACAAATAAAACGGAGGCAGATGGATTAGCAGTAGCAAGACCATCAAAATTTGTCGGTTCTATAATGGAAACCGTTATTAGCGGCTGCTACACAGTTGATGATAGCTTTTTATGCAGAAGCTTAAAGGCGATGTTTGAGCTGGAAAATATTTTCATGGAGCCATCAGCACATGCCGGTGTGTTCGGGCCGATTCAGCTTGTATCAGAGGGGACAGAATACGTAAAAATGCATCAATTAACGGAAAAGATGGATAATGCCGTACATCTCGTATGGTCTACAGGGGGAAATATGGTTCCTGAAGAGGTGCGCCAGGCATATTTACAAACAGAGAAATAGGAGACTTATCATGTTCATAACTATTTTAATAGGTGCCGTTATCGCGGCCGGTGTTTTTGATTTGTATTTACGCAAGAAATATCAAATCGAGAAGAATGAAAAATTTACCGATCAATTTGTTAATAAAAAGCACATGTTATTTGAAATAATTGCCTGTATCCTCTTTCTTGCCTTTCTTTCAGCAAGCGGTGCAACTGGAAAGCAACTATATTTTTTAGTGTTTTTATTTTTTGCTATGTTATATGCAATCCGTACACTGCTTGAACGATTATTTTACAAGGAGAAAAAGAAGTATATCGTTTCGTTTGTATATGTAAGTGTTTGTTTAATAAGCGCTATTGGAATTCTTCTATTTTTATAAAACACAGTAAAAGTAAGGAAGGAAAAGCGAATAGTCAGCAGAGCAGCTGTCTGCTAAAAGATCAAAAAAGGAGGGGGATAAGCCCGCCTCCTTTTTTACCTATTCGTCGTCTTCTACCGCCTTAACTTCTTCGACTAATTGTTCGACCTCAGAGCGTGACATTTTTTCACGGCCTTCCTTCATTACAGCTAATGTTTTATGGGCCAGCACAAGAGGGAGTTTAGAAAACATGTATACTTTCTTTT
The DNA here is from genome assembly GCA_002359075.1 of Planococcaceae bacterium UBA3378. Classification (GTDB taxonomy): domain Bacteria; phylum Bacillota; class Bacilli; order Bacillales_A; family Planococcaceae; genus Lysinibacillus_B. Next base: position 2,196 of record DEQA01000113.1, on the reverse strand, counting down.
TGCTACGTGTACTTTCGGTATAAGCATCACCATGTGCCAGCTGTTCCTCTGCATATTTAAATAAATCATCCCGTGTCCAGCCATCCGGTACAAAGCGTACACCACGCTCTTCCATATCCTCTTTTTCATTGCGTAGAATATTGACAGCCTGCAGTCCGCGGCCATATCCTATTGCAAGGTCCTGGTCGGTTTTTAAGCCCGTCTCCCATTCAAACATTTGTGAAAGCATACGGCCGACAAGACCTGCCACATAGTATGTATATTCGTCTAAATCTTCTTTAGTTTTTACATTAAAGTCTTTTTGCGCCCATTTTCCCATTCCGTATGCCATTTCCTCACACGCTTCAAACATAATAGCACGCGCTCCTTCAGGACATACTTCAATCCAATCCTTCATACGGAGGGTAACTTCAGGCATTTTCTCTTTTTCTTCTCCAAGTGCTTCGAGGTACGCTTCTTCATCAAATGGAGAGCGGAAAAGATCCTTTATCTTCATTAAAATATCATGTTTTCTTTGGTTATCAACTTGTTCATGATCTTCAATTTCATCTAATGCACGCATGCACAAGTAAGCACAGCCTACCGCATATTTCAAGTTTGTACCTAAAAAAGTAATAGGAATATAAAAAGTACGGCTTGTTTCTTTTAGTACGCGCATGGCATCCTTTTGCAGTGCCTTTTCGGTCATTGAGTGTTCCTCCAGTCTATCTTGCAATACTTCTATCGTATCGCAAAACATGTAAAAGATAAAACATAAAGTATAATAAACACGTTGATACATCTCTGGAAATAACGTGCCATAAGGGAAAATATCCTAAATTTAAAACAGGAACGTGTCCAATATACAAAATTTGCGTTACAATATGAAAAAGGTAGTTGGGATGGAACGATCCATCTCGGAAAGTTGTAGGTGGGGAAAGTGACAAGGAAACATACATATATCTGTATCGACATAGAGGCGGCTCTTATCCGCGGTCAGCAATACATAATTGAGCTAGGAGCTGTTAAATGGAATACGGATGGGTCAACCGAAACTTTTACCCAGCTTATCCAGCCGTATAAATTTAAAAAGCTGAATACGCATATCCAAAAATTGACGGGCATTAAAACCGAGCAGCTACTGGAGGCCCCCTCCTTTAAAGAAGCGATGTATAAATTCAAACGCTGGTGCCAAAAGGATTGCATTTTCCTCACATTTGGGGAGTTTGACCGAAAAGTGCTTGAAGCAGAGCTGAAAAGAAATTACATGAAAAATGATTTTATTTTCCCGATGATCGACTTTCAGCAGAAATATATGATTGCCCATCATTTAAAGGAACAGCCGAGCCTGCTTGGGTTAATGGAGCAGTTGGGGCTCGAAGCAAAGACGCAGCATAGGGCATTGGCTGATGCGGATAGTTTGCGTCAAATTTTTGAAGCAGTAAAAGGAGAACAGCTTATTGAGGAGCAGAAAACTAATGAAGTGCGGGTACTTTTATCCAGTCTGAAACCGGCTGAAACACATTATGATCTGCTCATTTCCTCCATTGATCTTCGTATTTCTCCGCAAGGTTTAGAGAGTAAAGGAATAGCGACTCTTTACGAAAAGCTATCATTTACGACGAAAGAGGAAAAACGAATGAATGCAGAAGGTGAAGTGGAAGTGATACAATTAACAACAATCCATCCAAGCAAAAAGGCGGAGGAAATGCTGGCAGGCATAGTAGCGACGGTTAATAAGAAAGTGATCCTGACACGGGCAGGACTGAGACCACTCTCAAAGATTTTCCGTTTGCATGGCTGCAGTCTGCCGAAGACAGAAGTAATGTCACTTCAGCATCTTCTACATGATGAGGAGGCAATAGCTCGTTTTTCCATGCATGAAAATTCCGTTCGTGCGTATGAGGCAAAGATTTGCCGGTTGCTGAAGCAATATGAGCACCTTATTATAGAAGAATTCAATAAACGAGATTTATTCCCGAAAGAAACAATCGAAGTGTAGCGATGTTCTATACATAAGGTGAAAAAAGGCGCTGCATAAAAAGGAGTAAGGCGAATGGCAAAGGTAATAGGTATTGATACAGGCGGCACTTTAACGAAGCTTGCTTTTATCAATCAAGAGGGAGAATTAACATTGGAAGTATTTCCGTCCAATGAAATGGAACTGGTAAAAGAGTGGTTGGAGAGGCATCCGCAGGTTGATGAGATCGGGGTAAC
>DEQA01000318.1 GCA_002359075.1 Planococcaceae bacterium UBA3378 | reverse complement strand
CTGGCTATTAGGCGAATCGCTATTCTCAGATGATATGAATGTGATTGGTGCCGCGGTTATTTCTACCCTCCTTATCGGGTTTGGAGAATGGGTTTTCCATATTTATTTAGATAAAAACGTGTTCCCTGAAAAAACAGCACATTATTAATTTTGCTCATCACTATTTCTTATAAAATGTTGTCCACCCAGGATCCATATCCTGGGTGGGTTTCTATTAAGTAAAAAAGAGGTGGATACAATGGATGAAAGAGCAACACCACATAACGATCATAAAGAAAACAGCTGGCTAATGACCCAGGACTGGGAAAATGTTTTATTTTTACACTGGCCTGTTTCGGCCAAAGAGCTAAGAAAACATGTGCCTGAAGAGCTGGAGCTTGATTTGTTTAATGATACGGCATGGATTAGTTTTGTGTTGTTTACGGTTGGAGAATCAAGACCCCGGCTTATGCCGCCTATCCCCCCGGCATGTAATTTTCCTGAACTGAATGTACGAACTTATGTGAAACACGGAGAGAAACCAGGCATTTATTTCTTTAGCCTTGATGCAGGAAGCGACTTTGTCGTTTCACTCGCTTCACTGGGTGATTTTCTTCCTTACCGTAAAGCCAATGTAGACTACCTCCAAGAGGGCGGACGATTTGCTTTTTCCAGCCATAGCCTGAAAGAAGATGGACCACAGGAATCCTTTACTGTCGGCTTCAAGCCAAACCTTGACAAAATGATAGAAAAACAAGCAATTGACCGATTTCTGGCCGATCGATTTACGTTTTGGAGAAAACCTAAAAATTCCTTATACCGGATGGATATAACACACCCGGAATGGGACCTGTACCCTGTTGAATTTCACATTGAACATAATACAATGGCCCCTTTTATCGATTTTCCGAAGGATGAACAATATCCGCTTGCACACTACACTCCTTTTATGAAAACGAAATACTTCCCTCCTCAACCTGTAGAATTAGGCGGGGAAAAGTTAAAGGATTAACATACTAGAAAGTACAGTCTATATATATAACTGCTAAAAAAGGGAAAACGGATTGTATGATTCACCGTTTTCCCCTTTACTATTTCTCAAGTATTTTTTATCACGAACTTAATGCTTTAGAGGCCACTTTTCTTTTAGCAAACCAGACAAACCATAAAAGCACGATATTATAAAGCGTGAATCCAGTAACTGAAAGTGCTGCTTCCTCTGTTAAACGAACCGGTGGATATCCGCTGTGCACATTCGTATGCCATTCCTTTTCCTTATAGCTCTCCCAAATGACAATAAGCGAAAATAAATAGAGTGTACATGCCAAAACAATCTTGGTTAGGCATACATACCAAGTTTTTGTGCTTATTGTCACCAAAAACAGCAATAAGCCGCTATAAATAATGAGCGGCATTACAACTCCTGAAATGATGACCATCAAACCCTTCTATTGAACGTTAGTTCTTTTATGAAAGATGGAGTAATCAATATGAAGAAAAGGAAGACCGAATATCGTCATATCATGAGTGGCCTTCAATTCCTCACCCTTTTCTTTCAAAATAAAATACTCCTGAAGTGGGAGTTTCATGACATAGCGGCCTATAGCCAAATAAATTCCCTCATCTTGCTGGCCGTTGCTTGTTAAATACAGCTGCCCTGCCCTCTCTTCAAGTGACAGAATGCCTATCATAGTAGAAAATGGCAAGGGCAATGCAATATTCATATATGTTTTACCTTGTGTACTATGCTTGGAATAAACAGCGACAAAGACGGTGTCATGATCGATAGTCCTCCTCCATACACGCGGCGTAATTCGTCCGTCTAACGTGCTGTCAACTTTCCGGATGGTTCCTGTCATTTCATTTACCTCAGACGAGAATGGCAAGTTCAATTGTCCAACTTTCCGGCTAACAAGCTGATAGACAAAAGCAAATGGTCTAAACCAGGGCCGCCAAGTGACAGACGCAAACAAGCGGTACTCCTCCGTATGCTCATAAAAATGGGGGATGCTGGCCGGCAGGTACTCAATATTGGTATACTCCGCTAAATCATCAACCAACCCCGGATGTGATTTTCCTTCTTCCCTCATTGAACCTCGGATTTTGCTAATGGGAAAATGATATCCCAAATGACGGCTTTCCGGCACTCCAACCGCCCATCCAAACATCGTAAATGTACCAAAGAAAAGGCAGTTTACCATTCCGTGAAACGTAAGCATATCAGGAATACCGACGATAATATTGCCGGTAAAGTTGCCAAAAGCATACAGCACCGACCATAGGATGGTAAAACATATAGCACCTATGGATAAACGAATGGAAATGCCTTGCAGGACCGGCATTTGTGTACGGCAAGTCATAAGAAGTAACAGGTAAACCGCCAGGACATACAATACGACAGAAATCATTTCAATGACAGTTGAAAAGGTGATACCAATTGCCACCAGGATAGGTCCCGCACCAATAATCAATACAACAGGAATATACCCCTTTCCTTTATACAAACGCCCAAAAAGACCTAAGGATATACAGAGCAGGAAAGCCGAATAATGGAAATGGATTGCCGTCAGCCAGGTAATCATGGGCGTAAACCCGGTATTAATACCAGCAACATAAGCAAAATACCAGGCACCACCAAACGCTAGATAAATGAGGCCCAGGTCAATAATTAATTCTGCTGTATTTGTAAAACCCCGGCGTAGAAAGCGTCCAATCCCTTTTCTCGCTATGATCATAGTCGACAGTAGATAGCAGGCTGCACCAAGTATAGCCGCTTCCTTTTGAAGATCAAAAGTTAGCACTGCTGCTATCATACCTAAACCAATTAAAACCTGTACCCACCCTTTTAGCTTGACAACCATTTGTACAAGAGTCGGGACAAAGACGAGCTGTGCCACCGTTAAATAATACAAGTAGCTTTGCTGCTCTCCTAAAAGCAATGTCCCCCCAAACAGGAAGAGACCAAGAATAGTTACAGGATTAAGAAACGATTTCTTTAAATTCGCCTGCATACAGCATAACCCTCCCAAAAACTGCATGATGAATCGAGACATGAATGGTGAACACTTCCTTCACATCATCAAAACCCTCTTCTACAATGACACGTCCTTCCATAAAGGAGGGCATCGGTATCTCCAATAATCTGAGTACTACTTTTTGTGCTCCTGAACGAATGAGAAGGTGTCCAGATGCTGTAACATCAAATAAAAGATCCGAATAAAAAAATGATGGGTCTCCTAGGTAATCCCTAACAACAGTGCCAGTCCGGTCAACTGTCATTTTAGCATTAAAATACCTTGTTGCCTCCGGAAAATGAAACACCCTTTCCCAGTAAACCTCAGCCTCTCCTGCCCTGTTCATACGGGCTGTGTTCGTAATATGAAACGGAATTGCCTGTCCGCTTTCCGGAAATAAAAAGCGGGATTTTGCTGCAAGCCGGTAAAAAGGCTGCAGCAGCTTTGTACCATTAGCCACGATCTGCATAACCCCTTCTGCATAAAACGGTCTGTCTATCGGTACCGAGTAACGTTCCTGAAGACGAGGATGAAGCTTCGAAAACTGCCCGCCCAGTAATGCTTGATAAATTGTCATATTGTCCCCCTCTTTCGTTTGCAGCTTCTGGCCGTTGGAAGATGAGTAGAAATGAAGTAGCCCACGATGGAAAGTGTCCATAGACTCAAGTTGAATGTTACTGCATTGAACGGTGAAATTGCTGCTTCCCCATCTGCTATTAGTGCCAAAACCGTAAGTAATGGGAACAGAAGAATTTGCAATAAAAAGAGGGCCTTTCTCCAACGGGGCAGCAGCCAGACAAAACCAAACAGTATCTCAGCTACACCTACGCCCAAAACAACGTGACCAGCTGCACTTTCTGATAGACCGCTCAGCTTTATAAGCATCTGCACTTCCTGCGGATGACCGAACAAAACTTTCGGCACCAGCCCTTGATAAAACCAGACTAAAAAGAAGAGCAAGGAAATAATGGTAGAGGAGAAAAAACGGCGATACTGTATTGCCGGCGGTTCCCCTGTTTCGATCCACCGCTTCAACACATCAAAGCTGAGAGCTGTCGCCCAGCCCATTATTGGTTTAAACATCAAATCTGCCAATCTTCCCAAAATACCAAAGCGCACTTCATAATCATATTGCGTCAGAAATGTTACGCCATTATTGTGTGGAATGTACTGCCAATAGCCTTTTCCTTCCGCTATTGGTGAGATGAGCTGCTCGGTTCCAAAATGAAGAGAGGACGTTTTGATACCACTTTCCTTCTCATGCGCACCCTTACTGACTCCCCATCCACTGACACTTATACCCGGCATCACATTTGTTGTATATGTGAACGTCTGCGGTTCATCTTCCGTTTCTTTTTCATTATAGGTAATAGTGGAAAAACGCAAATCCCACTGCTCATGAAGTTCGGGCTGCTGTGTATACTTCCATATCGTCTCCATATCTGAATCCATCTCAATTTCGACATAAATCGGTGTCTTCTTCATTACCCGCCCCCCTTTTTTTATAGTGCTCGTCATTTCCAGACAACAGAGCGGATTTGTCTAATGGTATAAAGCCGCTTGTAATTTCAAACAGTAAAAACAGTAGTTTGACCCATTTGATATACAACTTAATTATAAATAAATGACATGGTACTTATTTTTTATAAGTTGTATATCTATTTGGCATATCAGGCTAAACAGCTATTAAAAAATAGGCAGCAGAAAAAAAGACTCAGCTGTTTTTTTGCTAAAAGCAAGCAGCCATAGGGTTTCCGGTCTGCCGGAAGTTGCCGTATACAGGATTTATTTTGCTGTATGATCGATCAATGAACCAACGATTTCCGGCTTAGAGTCTACTATTTATTGATTATAACCGGTCGTTTTTCATCTATATTTAGGTCGATTAAGCATTGATTTTTTTGGTGGAAACCATCCTATTTCTCTTATAACCGAAAAAAATGTGCAAAAAAAAGCTGAAAATAAAGCCTATTTTCTCCATTTTTGATGCAATAATTATGAAAAAAGCGGGTATTTGCCGCAAGAGAACAATAGGAGACAAAAAATTTCACAGAGGATGTTCAAACCACATTCAACGTAAGGTATTCTAAAACTTTGTGCTGCTTGTAATCCTCCCAAATCTGCGGCGGCAACATACATTTCAATTCTTCCTCTGAAGCCCATATATACGCTTCATGCTCATCCGATAAAGTAATATTTTCCTCCATTGTACTGCAAAGAAATGTCAATAATACAATCTGCCTTTTTGGGCTTGTTAAAAACGTCGTAGCAAACAGCAGCTTTTCTACTTGAACCGCTAACCCGACTTCTTCTATAAACTCTCTTTCCAGCGCTTGTTCAAACGTTTCGCCGAATTCCATTACTCCTCCAACGCTTTCCCAAGTACCCGCACCAGTCTCGTCCAGGTTGGAACGCTTTACGATCAGCATTTTATCTTCTTTTACTAATACACCTTTCACAGCTACCTTCATCTCGCCCATTTTCTCTCTCCTCTCCTTATGTAAGGCTCCTATTACTGTACCAATCCAGTGCCCGTGACTCCATTTCCGATACAAATGTCTTTTTGGCGGCACTGTATTGCGGCGTCGAATCATATTTCATTTCAAGTACTTTTTTAAAGCTGCTGTACTTCTCGGCTTCTTCTTCGTGGGCAATAAGATAATCCCGAAAAATAAGGTGACGATCTATTTGTGGATTACCAGCCTGATAGAAATGCAGGTGATGCGTCCGGTCATCCCCTCCCTTTCGAAACAGGCGTCTTCCTTCAATTCCCCACTCTCCTGCTGCCTCGTATCCTAGTAAACGCAACTGTTTTTCGTAGGAATCGATTTTTTCGATGTCGGCTGTAATCCCGATCATATCAATAACAGGCTTTGCTATCATTCCCGGTATCGCCGTACTGCCAAAGTGCTCGAATTTGATTATTTCCTTGTTCAATATCTGTTGCAGAAGCTGCACCTCTTGCTCAAACATTGATTTCCAGCTCGTCTGGTATTCTGACAGCCTCAGTTTCATGTATATCTTCTCCCTGCTCTTCCTATATTATTGCCGTGAGATATTCTTATTTCCATCTGCTTGAACTAAATACTAAGCCGCGACAGAAATTTACTTTATTTTTACATAAATACTTGTATATTGTAAAATGGTTATGAGGTGAGAACATGACTTATTTTAAAATCGAAGCTGAAGGAGCTTCTAAAGCTGACCTGACGAAGAGAGAGACATTGATCCTTCAAAATGCTCTATTGAATTTGGCTGCTATGACAAACGCGCTTTTAGTTGGAAAAGGCGTCTATCTTAACCCTCCTGACGAAGGAAAATTAGGCATTACCCTCTCTTATCCCGAGGCACTGGATAAAGAAAAAGAAGCAGAGGTAATAGAAGTATTACTAAAAAAATTCGATACCTTTTTCAGCATGAGTGAATTACAATTAACAGCCAGCGTAGCAAGTGAAAAAGCTCCCCGATAAAAAACGGCTCTCCAGACCGCAGCCGGAGAGCCGTTTTTTGAAATATTTTATTTTAGTTATACTGCTATCGGTGCTTTAATCGCCGGATGCGGATGATACCCTTCAATCGTCAAGTCTTCCAGTTCCATATCAAATATGGACTGTTTGTCCGGGTTAATACGGAGCGTTGGCAGCTCTTTCGGCTCCCGGGAAAGCTGCTCTTTTACCTGCTCGATATGATTTGAGTAAATATGTGCATCGCCAATGCTGTGGATGAAGTGCCCAACTTGCAGCCCGCATTCATGGGCAATCAAATGTGTCAGTAAAGCGTAGGATGCAATATTAAACGGGCAGCCAAGCAGCGTATCTAAACTGCGTTGCATTAACTGACAGCTTAATTTGCCTTCTGCCACATAAAATTGGAACATAACATGGCAAGGCGGTAAAGCCGCTTTACTTCCCTTCGCCCCTGCATTGATCACATCCTCTGGGTTCCACGCATTCACGATGAGGCGCCGTGAGTCCGGATTGTTTTTTATCTGGTCAATCACATCCTGTAATTGATCGATCGTTTGTCCGTCAGAAGTTGTCCAGTTGCGCCACTGTTTTCCATATACATTCCCGAGATCACCGTATTTCGCGGCAAATGCATCATCTTGCAGTACGCGCTGGCAGAAGCGATCCAACTCTGTCTGATACAGTTTGTTAAACTCCTCATCGACAAGACAGCGATGGCCGAAGTCAGTCATATCGGGACCTTTGTATTCGTCTGATTCTACCCACTTTTTGAATGCCCACTCGTCCCATATGTGGTTGTTATTTTCCAGTAAGTACCGAATATTCGTATCTCCTTTAATAAACCAAAGCAGCTCGCTTGCTACTAATTTAAAGGGTACACGTTTAGTAGTAAGCAGCGGAAAACCCTTTGATAAATCAAATCTCATTTGATAGCCGAAAATACTAAGCGTGCCTGTTCCTGTCCGATCCTCTTTTTTAATCCCATTTGTCAAGATTTCATCTAGAAGATCTAAATAAGCTTGTTCAGGATGTTTGCCCATCTTGCTAACCACCTCACTAATATATATCCGTCTCATTATATACCAATGTGTTTATGAATAAAATGCCTACGGGCGTTCTTTCTTCCATCATCTCAATAACGGGAGTGTCTTTTCACAACGAAAAAGTCTGCCTTATGACAGACTCTCGTTAGGTATTATTTTATGGCCGAATGCGTTTCGGCCGTTATTTTTCACATCATACAGTGCTTCATCAGCTAAATCGATAGACATGATAATATCTTTCTTTTGGTAGATTGATTGGGTATTGGCCCCTATGCTTACCGTGATGATGCTGTCGACGGGAGAGGCCTTATGTTCAATTTGAAGACGGTGGATTTCCGTGATGATTTCCTCGCAAATCCTCTTTACCCTGTTATCTTCTTCTATGATCAAGAGGGCAAATTCCTCACCGCCCCACCTGGCAATAAACACATTATATTTATCAGCAATCTCACCAAGGACGCGCCCAACCTTCCGCAGCGCATCATCGTCCATCGTGTGTCCATATGTATCATTGTAAAGCTTGAAATAGTCAATATCGAGGAGAACAGACGACAAACGATAAGGCTCCTCAAATGCCTTGTTTTCAAGATATTCTATATAGTTTGAAACAGCCCGGCGATTGTACACATTTGTCAATGGATCGAGTGAAGCCTGAATTTCCAGCTTTCGATTTGCTTCGCGCAGCTGTTTTGACAGCCGTCGTGTCATTTCAACCTCATATTTCAGTTCCGCTTGTATAATGATCGAGCGCTTGAAGGAATGGTAGAAGGAGCGTGATAAAAAATAACCTGCTGGAAAAAGAACAGCTACATAGAGCAATTGACTTTGATAAAGCTCCGTTTTTCCATTCACCGTATAAAGACCGACTAAAAGACCTGTCACTGCCATACCAAGCGGGATGAGGAATTGCTTTTTATTCAAAACAAAAAATGAACAGCTGACAAGCATAATCAGTGTATAGATCATGAGATGATTATGTGTAGTTTGATTGGACAATGAAATCATTACACCGCAGCTATTCAAGGCAAAAATATACATACTGATCAGCCTGTCCAGTTGAAGCAGATTTCCCTTTTCTACGATTACGCGTTTTATATCGATAAAATAATAGCAGAGAAAATTTAACGCGAGCATGAGGAAATAAGGCCAAACAATAAGGGACAATCCATTCCCTTCCTCTTTTCCGTTTATCAGCCAAAATAAGCATTCCAACAGCAATAAAAAAATCACTATACTGGTGGTAACTTTGCTCACTAGGGTTATTTTTTTGAAATTATGCTCCACAGCAGCTTTTTTAATATAGTATGCTTCATTTTCATAAATCATTTGATGATCCTCACCGCCTAAATATTCCTGTTATGCAT
>DEQA01000209.1 GCA_002359075.1 Planococcaceae bacterium UBA3378 | reverse complement strand
GAACTAAATACTGTATCCTCTTTATACGTATCCATAAAGGCACACGGCCCGTAGTCAATCGTCTCTCCGCTGATTGTTACATTATCGGTATTCATCACCCCGTGAATAAAGCCGACAAGCTGCCACTTGGCTACTAGAGAGGCCTGGCGTTCCATCACGTTTTCCAATAATGCCAGATAAGGATTTTCTTTCTCGGCAAGCTCGGGATCATGACGGTTGATCGTATAATCCGCTAGCGCCTTCAGCTCCTCGTACCGACCGTACTTTGCTGCATACTGGAAGGTGGCAACACGGATATGGCTTTTGGCGACACGTGTAAGAATGGCTCCCTCCAATACGGTTTCCCGGTATACCGGCTCGCCCGTTTTTACTACAGCAAGACTGCGGGATGTTGGTATACCTAAAGCATGCATTGCCTCACTAATAATGTATTCCCTCAGCATAGGACCTAATGCTGCACGGCCATCGCCTTGCCGTGAATAAGGCGTTCTTCCAGAGCCTTTCAGCTGCACATCAAAGCGTTCTCCCGATGGTGTCAGCTGCTCGCCGATTAAAAGAGCACGGCCGTCCCCCAGCATATTAAAATAGCCGAACTGATGTCCTGCATATGCTTGTGCAATCCGGGCCCCGTTTTTTGGCATCTCATTTCCCGCAAGAATGTGTAACACCTCTTCGGTACGCAAAACATCGGCATCAAGCCCGAGCTCCTGTGCCAGTCCATCATTCAATAGTACGAGCTCCGGTGTTGAAACCGGATTTACCTCTATTTCAGAATAGAAAAAAGATGGTAATGTTACATAGCTGTTGTCAAAGTGCCAACCTGCATTTTCTCTATTTTTTCCGTTCGACATGCCAACCTCTTTTCTGCTAATTGTTTTAGCATTTTTCCAATACTTTCTACTGTTAAGTTTACATGAATGTATAGAGGAATACACAAGGATTTTGCTTCTGCCGCTTTAAAGAAGCTGATGATCTAGTAGTATCCTTCACTACTCTCTTTTCATTCCTATCGTTGCATTATATTATTTCTACCTTTTTACAAGGATTTTTACCTTCTAAATGGAATGTAATACATGTACTACAATTTTAGGAGGCGTTGACCATGAGTAAAAAAGTGTTGATTCTTGCCGGTGATGCAGTAGAAGCTTTGGAAATTTATTATCCTTACTATCGTTGTCTTGAAGCAGGCTATGAGGTAACAATCGCTGCACCTTCTGCCAAAAAGCTGCAAACTGTTTTGCATGATTTTGTAGATGGAATGGATACTTATATTGAGCGGCCGGCTTACGGTCTTGAAGCAGATGAAGCATTCGAGAACATTCAGCCGGAAAATTACGATGGCCTCATTATTCCCGGCGGCCGCGCACCGGAATATATCCGTTTACATGAACATGTACCAGGGATTGTGAAGCATTTCTTCGAAGAAGGAAAGCCGATTGCTGCTGTATGCCATGCCGCGCAGATTTTCGCTACGATTCCCGAAGTGTTAAACGGTAGAGAGCTCACAGCCTATATCGCTTGTAAACCAGAAGTACAGGTGGCAGGCGGGACGTATATCGAGAAACAACTGCATGTAGATGAAAATCTCGTTAGTGGCCATGCGTGGCCTGATTTACCAGGTTTAATGCGTGAATTTATTTCGTTACTGGAAAAATAAATAATCTCCCGTTAGTCGGTATCTGGGAAAAAACAGTTGGCCGCATTGTAATATAGGGAAAATAGTATAATAAAATAAAATCAGACCTTATATTTAGAGGTTTTTGGTTTGATTATATATAATCAAACAGGCGTGTTGATTTACCTTTTATTGTTAGTATAATCGTTTGGAACGTTGATTTCCGCTACAGCCGGCTCGCTTTCTACCAGCTAATATTTAGCTAATCAACACACGTGATAATCAAACTTTTTATTTGTATAGAGGTAGCGTCAGAAAAATGCGGGATTTACAACGATAAGATATGCAGGGTTTTATTCAGTAACAAGCATGACGCAGCAATCCTTTGCAATCGTCTAACCCATTACTGGTACTGGAGTTTATCAGAAGTGCATAAAAACCTGTATAAATAATGTTACACCAAAAAAGCGACAAACACTGATATTACAGCGTTTGTGGCTTTTTGGTTCGTTTCCAAACTTTCATTTGGGAACGTTATTTGTATAACATATTAATTGGCTTGTAGTATGAAATTACTAACAACTAGTATAATCTCTGTTTTTATATTATGCTTTAGATAATTATTTTAGAAAGCAGTGATTTGTACAATGAGTAATTTATATTGGTTTGGCTCCATACACTTTTTTTCAACAACAAAAATGAATAACTTCTTTGCTCGGTTAAAAATTGAGGCAAAAGATTTTGACATTGTTGAACAAACTGAATTAACGCCACAATTGAAGAGAATGCGCTTTATGAAAGATGAGCAATCCATTCAAGTTTATATATATGCAAGCGAACAACTTGATGAGATTTTTCTATTCGTACAGGAAAGTCCTTTAAAAGAAAAATTTATCTATCGTATGAAACCGAGTCAGTTTTATAAATCTGGTTTTCATAATGACATATTTATTACAGCAACTGAGCCACAAGAAATTATTAAAACAATTGAAGATTACTTTAAAGCTTTTGAAAATGAATCCCCAAATTTTTTGCATATATATGGTCAACAAAGTTGGCATCAAGATGCCTTTATTGTAGGGAATCGTGCAGCATTAGAACAATTGTATAAAGGGATTGGCGAAGCACTTCAACATGGCGAGAAGCGTGAAGTTTTCTTCCCAGTTGATGGCGAAGGATATAATTTGTATATTTCTTGTGTAGAAGATGATTTCAATTTTGAACAATTAGATGCGCCCTATCATGACCCAGAAATATTTGAAAAACGAAAGCCACCTTTAACAGCTTTTAAATTATATAAGGTAGAAGAATGATTCTCTCTCTATCAAAACTAAAAACCATCTAAAACGATTACGTAAACTGTTTTAGGTGGTTTTTTCATGGTACTCAAAGTTTATTCGGAAACGTTAACAACCTTCTCAAAGCGATGTTTGGTAACATTCATTGCTTATCGTTGTAAATCCCTATATGCTTTTGAAGATACCTGAACATATCTCATATATATCTTAATATACCTATATTTTAATAATAATATGACATATAACACCATATATATATATTTACTTATAAATACAATAAAAAAAGGTACTACATCATTAAAATGTAATACCTTTTTAGTGGTTTGATTATAAATATTTCACCCTAGATAACCATTGCACCCAACTGTTTTTCCTATATACGGCCAAATCCGGATAAATGCTTCTTCCAGTATGAATTGTAAATATTGTCGATTGTTACGCCTCCGTTGCTTGCATTGATCATTTGATTATTGCCAATATAAATACCGATATGTGTAATGCCCGGCTGGGAAGTCGTCCCTTTAAAGAATACAAGGTCACCCGCTTGCGGCATACTTACTTTCTTCGATGCATTATAAAAACCTGCAGCTGTCCGGCGCGGTGTAGAATTTCCCACTTCATTGTAGACATATGTTACGAATCCTGAGCAATCAAATCCTCTGCTGGGCGATACTCCGCCATATGTATATTTAATACCTAAGTATTTTTTCGCCACGCTGACAACATTGCTTTTTGCTGAAGCTGCAGCGACTGAACCATTCACCTTTAACTTCTGTCCTGCAAAAATGTTCGTTGACGACAGGTTATTCCATTGCTTTAGCTGTTGATAGGTTACCCCGTATTTTTTTGCAATGCCTGATAATGTATCGCCCGCTTTTACAGTATATGTTGTAGTAGCGGAAACTGTAGAAACTGTAGAAGCTGCAGAAGTTCCTGTATTTAGCTGAAGCTTTTGGCCTGGATAAATGATCCCTGAGGATAAATTGTTCCACTGCATTATTTTTTGTGTTGTCACACCTTGCTGTGCCGCTATTTTCCATAAGGAATCGCCTGATTTAACTGTATATGAAGCAGCCGAAGCCGAACCAAATGACGATAGTAATATTGATGAACCTAGAGCAACTGCTGCTATTTTCGCAGCCCATTTATTCTTTCCCATAATCTATTCTCCTATATATATCGTATATTTATTAGTGATTAATACTTAAATGATACTATAGCAAAAATATTACAGAAATATATCAGGAACATAACATTATCAATACAAACGCTCTTAAGCATCTTTTTTCCTCACTACTCAATCTCTATAAAAGAAGTTTTTCCCCTTAATTGCACATTTCACTGCGAGCGAAGCCAAGCCTCCTCTCTCCATATGCTTTTTTTCAAATCTACGTATGAATGTTATTTAAAATATGACAAAAAGAGGTAACGACTGCTATTCATTACCTCTAAGTAGATGGTGTATCTACATCCATTGTTCCTGTTTCTTCAGAAGAATGCCCAATTCCTTCCATTAAAGTACATGACTTATACGTATCGTTTCCCTTCAACTGTTCACCCTACTTTCATATATAGTTTTTTGTTGGACTCCATCAGCCATATAACGAAGCAATGACGATTAAAAGGATCGGCTGCTATCATATGCGCCCCCTTTTATAATTGAAGGAGAAGAACTAGATGAAATTAGACGAAATCGTTTGGAGGCTGTTGAATACTAAAATACCCATATCCCTTGAAATTAAAGGCGTAACGAACAATTCCCGTGATATAAAACCTCATTATGCATTCGTGGCGATTGAAGGTGCCATAACAGACGGACATCAACATATTGACCAAGCAATCAATAACGGTGCGGTGGTTATTTTCGGCGAAAAACAGTCGTTTGATTGCGGTGTTCCTTATGTCACCGTTTCCGATAGCCGTCGGTTTTTAGCGCAGCTTTTGGCGTTGCTGTATCCACATGCTTTAGCGCAAAAAAAGCTGATCGGCATTACCGGTACGAACGGGAAAACAACGACCGCCTACTTACTTCATTATCTGTTCAGCAGCTGCGGGTATCAGACTGCACTGCTCGGGACGGTTACGAACATAGTAAATAAGCAGGAAATCCCATCAACCAACACGACAATGGATATCGTCAAATTCTACGAGCTCATGAACAGCTCCTCGGATGAATTTGTCGTGATGGAAGTATCTTCCCATGGTATTTACCAGCAGCGAGTGTACGGTATTAATTTCGATGTACTTATTTTCACTAATTTGGATGACGACCATTTAGATTATCATGAAACGATGGAGCAGTATTTCGGTGTAAAGGCAAGTTTATTTTCCCAGCTTAAATCATCGGGAGCTGCTATCATAAACGGGGATCAAAGCTGGGGCCAACAGCTGGCTGAGCGGGTCGAAAAGCCACTGGTCTTTGGTCAGCAGGCAGCAATCCGGCTAACAAGCGATTATGTAAAGCACTTTACGTTAGCCAATGGGACAGAATCATTTTCCTTTTATCTTCCATTAGCCGGTATCCACAATCATTATAACTGTATAGCAGCAATACTGGCAGCCGATTATTTCCAAATCCCTGTCAGGCTGACCCAGCAGCTTTTAATCGACTTTCATGGTGTACCCGGCAGATTTCAAATTTTCAACGGTCTTAACCACAGCAAAGTCGTAGTGGATTATGCCCACTCTACTGATGCCCTTATGCAGTGCTTTCAGACAATTAAACGATTCCAGCCTTCGCGTATTACACATATTTTTGGATTTCGGGCAAATCGCTATCAGGCAAAGTATGAGGCAATGATGGATGTTTCTAAACGCTTCAGCTCCCAGACTTTCCTTACGTTAGATAAGATTGAAAATCAGGACCCTAGAGCACTATATGAAAAATATGTAACCTACCTCCCTGTACATCAGGTCATTGTTGACAGGACAGTAGCCATTGAACTGGCAATGCTAAATGCAGAGCAGGAAGAGTGGATACTAATTACCGGCATGGGCCCGGAATCGTATGACGTTCCTTTCCAGTTAAAAACAAAAAACGACATCGAAACAGTAACAAGCATTCTAGAAGCTTTTTCAAGCGGATAATTTTTTATAAGACGTTACAGCGGCACTCCAAAACAACAGGCTTTGTACCGATATTCCGGCAGCAAAGTCTGTTTTCGTTATGGCAGCATCTGTGAAAATTTTACATATACATCATTTAGTGTTTCATACCCCTGCTTTACTGCCTCTTCAATATAGAGGCTCCAAAGCAGCGCTGTCATTTTGGCATCACCTAGCGCATGATGGCGGTCTTTTACTTCGATTTTATGATGGAAACATAATTCCTCTAGCGCTGCTAATGATAAGGACGGATTTACTGCCCTGAATAAAAAAGAAGTATCGATAATCCTATGTGTAAAAGGGGTACGCAGCAGCTTTGCACTTGTGTATTCCATAAATGTTCGTTCATGGGCGGAATGATGTGCCACCAGTGTACTGTTTGACTTAAATTCCAATAGCTCCCTATAGACAGCAGAAAATGGCCGGGCTGCCCTTACCTCCTCTGTTGTAATGTTCGTTAGGTTTGTAATATGAGGAGGTACTTCCTTTTCATACCGTACAAGCGAGTAAAATGTCTCCTCTAAAATAGCAGCACCCCGCATTTTAACCGCACCAATTGATAATATGCTGTCTCCCTGTTCCGGGTGAAAACCTGTTGTTTCGATATCAAAGAGCACAAACGGAACATCCTTTAATGGTATATTCATCGGGTCCCATTGATGATCTCGCTGGATGCTGCGCAAATATGCCAACTGCCGGGCATTTTGAATGCTGCCTGCCCCCGCATCTCCTTCAAGCCGCCCTCTTAACCCTCTCAATAATTGCATAAACGGTTCAAACACCATATGCTGCATCCTTTTTTATGTAAGCCAACACACGGCTGTGAAGCTGTTTTCCGTCTTTTAAAATTTGCTTCAGCTCCTTGCGCTCTTGCTTTGATAATGTTTCAAGATGTAAATAGTGCGTATCGGTATAATGTCTGGCATCTGCTAAAGAAAGACGGTAGGTCAGCAGACTTTGAAAATTCTGCTCGCTATGCTGCAGCAGCCGTGAATACTCCTTTCTTTTTTTCAAGGCAGCTATTCGGGCAAGCGTCGGCGTTTCAAACATCCCTTCTTTTATAGCAAGAAGACGGACGGTGTTTACATAGGGCAGAAAGGCAGCGTATTTTAAATCCACATATCCTTCGTATACACCGTAACGCTCCTCTAAAATCTGCCCCAGCAGGCCGATCCCATTCTTTATATGCTCGATATTCCGGGCGAATCGCTGCAGCAGCTGCGGATGATCTTGCAGGTATAAAAAAAAGAACGATTTCAGCTCCCTGACTAACGCTTCTTCGCCATATAAAGGTCGGGCATCAAAAAAAATTTGCAGCTGACGGATTGAATCCCAGCTTTTATCCTCGAACCAATGATGCAGCTGTTCCTTCCATTTCATTAGGGATTTGCTCCATTTTGGATTGGACGTCATAATGTTTCCCTGACAATAAGGGTAGCCTACTATATGGAGTCCATCCGCTATCTCATGTCCGAGCTGTTTGAAATACGAATCAGTTTGCCCATTGGATGGTTCATAAATAAACCCATGATCCTGATCACTCACAAGCCCCTGCTCAAACCGGCCGCCGCTTCCTGTAATAAACCATGTGTAGCGGCACGAAGGACTTGCCAAATTAATGTTTTTCCTGGCAACATAAAATACCTTTAGCATGACCTCATCATGAAATTGATTTAGCGACCGGGTATCATGAAGGAAGTGATTAATTTGCTCATTTTTCCATAGCCGAATAGATTCGTACGTTTCCATCTATTCACACCCTCTCCTGCTAATAGCTCCCTTTATGGGTTATATGCCAGAAAGGGGTGTCCTGAAAGGAAAAACTTTCAGAACACGCCCCTTTTATCAAACGATTCCTTTTTGCTCGCCCATTGAAGCAGTGAACACTGTCTCTGTTACCATATGCTCCGGATAGCCGTAGCTTCCATGCTCACTAATATCCAGCCCCATTATTTCCTCTTCTTCTGATACACGGATGCTGCCCATTATTTTTTTCATCACCCAAAGAATCGTGAAGGATACGGCAAATGCGAAAGTACCACATACCGCCACACCCATGAACTGTACCCATAGCTGGTGAAGACCGCCCCCGTAAAATAAGCCCGCCTGGCCAGTCGTCGCAAGTTCCGGTGTTGCAAATAAGCCATTTGATAATGTTCCCCATATTCCCGCTGTCCCATGAACAGATAGAGCGAAAATCGGATCGTCGATTTTACGTTTTTCAAAGAAGCGGCAGCTGAAAAATACGATCATGCCCGCTACAAATCCAATAACGACAGAAGCCCAAACGTCCACAAAGGCACAAGATGCAGTAATGGCAACAAGCCCCGCTAAAGCTCCATTTAAAATCGTTGGAATATCGGGCTTGCCTAATATTAGCCAGGAGATCAAGGTTGCCGCAACCGCACCGGCACCAGCCGCCAGGTTCGTGTTTAAAGCAACAAAGCCAAAGAAAGAGCCATCCACTGATACTGTACTGCCCGCATTGAAACCGAACCAGCCAACCCAGAGGATCAGTACCGCCAATGCTGTATATACTTGATTGTGTCCTGCCAGATTATTTGCGGAGCCGTCTTTATTGTATTTGCCGATCCGCGGTTTTAGAATAATCGTTGCCGCCAGCGCTGCCATGGCGCCTGTCAAGTGTACAACCGTTGAGCCCGCAAAATCCTGTTTGCCGTGCTCAGCCAGCCAGCCGCCGCCCCATACCCAGTGGGCGATAATTGGATAAACGATTATACCGAAGAGAATAGTGAAGATTACATAGGCTGAGAATTTTGCCCGTTCTGCAAAGCCGCCTAATGCAATAGTTACGGAGATGCCTGCAAAAGCTAATTGGAACACGAAGAATACCGTTGTTGCCAATGAACCGTCTGCTGCATTTTCGCCTGAATAGAAGAAATCTGTCATACCGGTGAAGAAGTTTGCGTTGCTGCCAAAAATAAACGCATAGCCTACAGCCCAAAACACAAGGGATGCCAGCCCGAATGTAAAGACAGTTTTTCCTGCCACATGCCCCGCATTTTTCATCCGAGTCGAGCCTGCTTCCAAAAGAATAAATCCGGCAATCATAAAAATGACAAGGATGGCCCCTACCATCGTCCACAAGCTGTTCATCAAATACATTACCTCATCCATTTAAACTCCCCTTTCCCTATGTTACCTTTGATTTCTTTTTC
>DEQA01000129.1 GCA_002359075.1 Planococcaceae bacterium UBA3378 | reverse complement strand
CACTTTTTACTCCGAAATCATTCATATAGGCAAACTTTCTTGGTGTCATAGAGTCGAATGGTGGAGACTCTTTTAGTTCCATTACAGCAAATCCAACCACCTCATCAGTTATTTTTGCAATTAGTATGTCACTCTGGGGGTCCTCCAAAAGTTGAAGGTAATAGTTTTCAGGCATAACCTGTTCTGTCTTCTGGAAAATATGAGGTAAAGCTTCCGAATGTTCATCTTGTCCTTCTTTTACTATCAAATTCACATCATAGTAATCCTCATTAGTTGCTAATTTAATAACAGTACGCACCAAATATCCTCCTATGTATTAGAAATGTATTGATTTGATTTTTGTTTAAGTAATTTTTATCCTCAATTGGTTTACAAACCTTAAATTCACATGATTGATAAGGGATTCCTTCCTAAAGATGTGATTATTCTTGGTATTTCCAATAGTTCATCTACTACATAATCGGCCATAATTTCATATTCATTCCACCATTTATCCCTTTTCCATACACCAATCATCCCGGCCTGCTTTGCTGCTTGCACATCATTAATCGGATGGTCACCAACAAATAGACTTTCTGCAGCCGCAACCTCTAGCTTGTCTAGAGCCCGCTTGAAAATAACCGGGTCTGGCTTCTTGATCCCTTCCCATTCTGAGATGAGAATTAAGTCGAACTCCTTTTCGATTCCTAAAGCTTTTATATTATCAAGTTGAAACTGGCCGTAGCCATTTGTGATAATACCTAGCTTCAATCCCATGTTTTTCAGCTGCTTGAGCATATGATGCAAATGAGCAAAAGGAATACAATGATACCTGAATTCCGCTATATAATCCGCCAACAGCTTCTCCGCACTGCAGGAGAGGCCCAATTCCTCCACTAGCTGCTGGTAGACCTTGTCTTTCCACACATAACCGCGAGCATCCAGCTCCAAAAAGCGTTTAACATACATTCCCTTATCAATATGTAACAAATATGATTTATAACGATCGTACTGATTTTCAATGAAACAACGAACAGAAGCATCACGATTTAGTAATGTTCCGTCCAAATCAAAAAGCACCGCTTTGATCATACTGTTTCCCCTTCCTCTTCAGCAGCAAGATGGTGCACCTCGTTATATTCAAGGTATACCCACTTATTTTCTTCTGCTTGAAACTGGATTTTACTCAAGCAGGCATTATGTAGCCTTGCTTTTCCCGAACCGATTTCTCCATTAGAAACAGCCGCCAGAATAGCATTAATCACAGCTCCATGTGCAACTAATATAATACGCTTGTTTTCATATTGAGCGTGGATAAAGCCGATTCCTTCCATCACCCGTTTTGTAAGCGAGTCTCTTGATTCCTGACCTGGATAATGACGGTCAGGAAAGCGTATAATCCTTTCTGCGGCTGACAATCCCTCTGTTTCCCCATAATCTCTTTCAATAAAAGCTTCCAGTGTAATAATTGGTTGCTGAAGATAGCTAGAAATAATCTCCGCAGTTTGCTTCGCTCTCACAAGTGGACTGCTGATGATCAAATCCCATTTACCTTCTGCTAAATACTTTCCGCACTTCTCTGCCTGGAGACGTCCTAAAGAATTAAGAGGGGTATCTGTTCGTCCTTGTATTCGCCCTTCCTTGTTCCAATCCGTTTCACCATGTCTAACTAAACATATTTGTGTCACTTCCATCACCCTATCTCCGCTTTTTCAAAAGCTCCTTTATAGAAGGTCAAGCTCCATTACGTAGCCGGATCCGTTTCTTTCGACTTCTGTTGTCCATCAACTTTCGCCACATAAAGGAAACCAAGAGTGCTAATGATAGTAATGGACCAGGATAATATTTGCTTGAATATGATGCCCTGATCAAACGCCTCTACTCCATATTTTCCAATTAGATGTACATTCACCCCCGCCACGATAAGTGACCGCAAACCATAGCAAAACGTTATAAAATGAAACACGATTACGTTACGTTTAATGGAAAAGTAATCTTTTACGATGGAGCGCTCATAGCCCATCAGTTCCGCTCCATCTAAAGCAAAATAGTAAGCAATTGGACGCTTTACCAGCATACTCGCAATATAAAAGAATCCGATAAATGCTCCGTAGTACACATTGTTCCAAAGCATTTGAATTGCCGAACCGGATAAAATATCAATCAGTGTCCCGACGATAAGTGTAACCAGTATGAATAGTCCCGAAAAATTCACTCTCCGCTGCTTGATAAAGCTGTACAGCCCGTATAAGATCGCCGGCACAGAAGCCAGCAGCATTGTGGCATAATCGCCAAGACTTTCACGAAGCGTATGCCACATAATTAGTGGAATACCAATATAAAACAATAAGTCAAACAGTACAGCTTTCCCTTTCATAAATCCCATAACCCCTCAGTTCTGTTTTAAAAAATTGAAACATAAAATTATTTCTCCGCTGTATTGAATTTTCTTAACTCCCAAAGCCCTCCAAAAAAGCTTATAAAGCCGGCAATCATCAAAAGCCAATGTGTCCAGTTAGGTTCAAATGAACTCGTGAAAATATAATATGCACCATAAAGTCCTAAAACAAGACTGCTAATCAGACCGATAATGGTTCTTGTTTTTCAGCTCATTTTGCCTTTCTCCTCCTCATTCCCTTTTAATTCCTGTAAGTATTTATTCTGTGAAAAATTGCAAAATCCTTTTGTGTTAGCTGCTCTATTTTAGATTACGGATGTAAGACAGCGCTTGTAATGCTAAAACAAGATTGAGGTTTCTTTTATTGAGCAGTAGTAAACAAGTAACTTACACAAAAACCTTCTCTCTTTAAAAAGTCAGAAAAATAAGAATTGACAAGCGATCGATTACATAATATTTTATAATTATAAGTAATAATGATTAAATATACAAAAGGTGGGGTTTTAGAGTGTTGATTAGAAAAGCAAAGGTAACCGATGTACCGGGGATTTATCATTTAATTGAGCATAATGCTAAAAAAGGTTTAGTATTGATCCGCTCGCATTCTTCTATTTGTGAAGATCTTTTAAGCTTTTATGTAGCGGTTGAAGAGGATAAAGTGATTGGTGTCGGAAGCTTGTATATTTATGATGAGACGTTAAGTGAAATCCGGTCTCTTGCCGTTTCCGAAAATCATATGAAAAAGGGAATCGGGAAAAAAATTACGCAAAAAATTGTGGAAGATGCCGAACAGCTTGGAATTGGTAAAATGATCTCACTTACTTATCAGGTTGATTTCTTTTCTAAACTCGGGTTTACAGTAATTCAAAAAGAAACGATACCGCAAAAAATGAGAAAAGACTGTCTGGGCTGCCCTAAATTTTTTGCCTGTGATGAGACCGCCATGGTTATTTTATTGAATAAAGCAGCAGCCTTCCAGCATTGATTA
>DEQA01000122.1 GCA_002359075.1 Planococcaceae bacterium UBA3378 | reverse complement strand
GTAATGTCTCGTATTTTATTCTTCATTCGTTCAAGGCTTGTTTTCGCAATACGAACCTTTGGTTCTTTATGCTTTGTAAAGCTAAACCCTAAGAACTTACGATTCCACGGACGGTCAACTGCTGATTTTGCTTCATTCACTTTTAGTCGGAGTTTTCCTTCTATGAAGCGCCGTATACTCGCCATCGTTCTCATACCTGCTCGTTCACTTTTAACGTAAATATTGCAGTCGTCTGCGTATCGAACAAATTGATGTCCACGCTTCTCCAACTCTTTATCAAGTTCATCTAACACAATATTAGAAAGAAGCGGGCTCAAAGGACCTCCTTGAGGTGCTCCTTCTTCTGTACTCGAGACCACTCCATTGATCATGACACCAGCTTGAAGATATTTACGGATCAGTTTTAAGAGAAGTTTGTCTTGAATTCTTTCGGCTAATATTGCCATTAGTCGGTCATGATTGACTTTATCAAAGAATTTCTCTAAATCCAGATCCACTACCCAACGGTAGCCCTCTTTTATATAGCCTTTTGCTTTTCGGATCGCATCATGGGCACTCCGATTTGGACGAAATCCATAACTGTTATCTGAAAAGGTTTTGTCATATTCCTTTGATAATATCTGCGAGATGGCTTGTTGAATCAAACGGTCTGTTACGGTTGGAATCCCCAATAGGCGCATACCGCCGTCTGGTTTCGGGATTTCGACTCGACGTACTGGCTGCGGTTCATAGGTTCCATTTAGAATCTGCGATTTAATGGTTTCCCAATTTTCGAGGATGTGCTGACGTAAGGTTTGTACGGGCATCATGTCTACTCCATGGCTTCCTTTATTCGCTTCTACTCGCTTTAATGCTTGTATCATGTTCTGCCGTTCAAGAATTTGATTTAACATCACCATTTCGTTCCTTTCCGTGAATAGCTAATCTTCTTTTGCCCAACCGGACTACACCCTCCGCAAATACCCTCGTGGGATTCACCACTACTTTCTAAGCGTGAGGTTTCTCTGTTTTCTGTGTTCATACATCCAAGTTGGAAAGCCAAGGGCTATTCTCTCTTAATTGTTCGGTCCTTCCGAATTGTTCTAGACCAATTCGTACTATGACCTCTGCTGACTTCTGATGGTTCAGCCACTCCTCCTGGAGTGGGTTATGAAGGGTACTTCACATTTCCATCAGACCTCCCCGGGTAAGCGCATGCACTTTCACACCATCTATCCGCCTCATTTACTTGATATGACCTTCGACAGAAAGAGCTTTGTTTTGTTATGCAAACTCACTCAATCATACCTAGCCTTCTATGAGATTCGTGTACCTCGGACCGGTGTTTTGCCTCCAGCTTCCTTCAGATTCCGCGTCACCACGGACACCCTTGCTTTTGGCTAACCTCTACTTCTGTCTTCGCGGTTCGGGACTTTCACCCTATAGTTCATGCGCATGCCGGGCGCACATAAAAGAGCAGGAAATGTCCTTGTTCAACATTCCCTGCTCTTATGTTGTATGCTTACGCTTCGTCCTTTTCGAACTGAATGCCTGTAATATGTACATTCACTTCATTTGTTTCAATCGCTGTCATATTTACGATCGCTTGTCGGATGGATGTTTGAACGCCTTTAGCTACTTTTGGAATGGAATAGCCATATTTTACTGAACAAAATACATCCACCGCAATGAGCCCCTCTTCTGTCATCGAAGCTTTAATGCCTTTTGAATGCACTTTTTTACCAAAGCGTTCTACAACCCCGGACGCAAAATTACCACGCGTCGCAGCCACACCGTCGACATCCGTAGTCGCTATACCCGCAATGACTTCCAGTACTTCAGAAGCCACTTCAATACGGCCAAGCTCCTCTTTTCCAGTTGGTGTAGGTTGTACAAATGATGTTGGTTGTTTTTCAGCCATAATTAACATCCTCTCTTTACAATTACCGGACAAGTCCGGTCATATACGTCAAATTTCTACTCTCTTGCACCCTATTATACACCATTTTTCCATGAATGTGAGATGAAAACCCCGCCTTAATTAAACTCTCGTTTGTATTCAAAAAAGCGGTATATACGTATGCCGCTTTCCTGACTGTCCAGAAAAACAAACGTATTGCAACGTGATTTTGCAAATAGTCCATCATAAAAAAAGGCACAACCAGCACATCATTTTCAGACGGCGGCTAACAGAGCGGTATTGATAAAAAACAGGAGCTGCCATGAAAATATGTGCTTTCATGACAACCCCTGCTTATCATTATTTAGCTTTTTCAGCTACGCCTAATACATCGTTTTCCTCAAGGAACTTTGTATTGAACTTCGCTGATTGGAACACTTCATTGTTCATGAGTGCCAGGTGGAATGGGATCGTTGTGTGGATACCAGGGCCTGATACTTCAAACTCTGAAAGTGCGCGGTTCATTTTTGCGATTGCTTCTTCACGCGTATCTGCATGAACGATCAGCTTCGCAACCATTGAATCATAATATGGAGGAATCGTGTAACCGGCATATACAGCAGAGTCGATCCGTACACCGTATCCTCCTGGTGTAATGTACGTATCTACAGTACCTGCTGATGGCATGAAGTTTTTATATGCATTTTCAGCATTGATCCGGCACTCCATTGCCCAGCCATTAATTTTGATATCTTCCTGTTTAAACGGAAGTTCAGCGCCTGCTGCAATTTTCAGCTGTTGCTGAACAAGGTCTACGCCTGTAATCATTTCTGTAACAGGGTGTTCCACTTGAATCCGGGTATTCATTTCCATGAAGTAGAATTTATCATCTTGATAATCGTAGATGAACTCGATCGTTCCCGCACCTTCATAGTTACAAGCTAGTGCAGCTTTAACTGCTGCCTCTCCCATTTCAGCACGGCGTTCCGGAGACAGCGCCGGAGATGGTGCTTCCTCTACAAGCTTTTGCATACGGCGTTGTACTGTACAATCACGTTCGCCAAGATGCACGACATTGCCATGGCCATCTGCAAGCACTTGGATTTCACAGTGACGGAAGTATTCGATGAATTTTTCCAAATAAACGCCCGGGTTGCCGAACGCTGCAGCCGCTTCTTTTTGTGTAATTTCAATGCCTTTTACAAGGTCTTCTTCCGTGCGGGCAACACGAATCCCTTTACCGCCACCACCGGCAGTAGCTTTAATGATGACAGGGTATCCGATTTCATTTGCCCATTCTTTTCCTGTTTCAATATCCGGAACAATGCCTGTACCAGGAACGAGCGGTACACCCGCTTTTTCCATTTCAGTACGAGCAACATCCTTAATTCCCATGATTTTAATAGAATGTGATGACGGACCGATAAACTTGATACCGGCGTTTTCACAAGCCTCTGCAAAATCAGCATTTTCCGCCAGGAAGCCATAGCCAGGGTGAATACCGTCAGCACCTGTTTTCTGGGCTACACCTAATACAGCCGGAAAGCTTAAATAAGAGTCTTTTGATAATTTTGGTCCGATACAATATGCTTCGTCAGCTAACTTTACGTGAAGGGCTTCTGCATCTGCTTCTGAATATACTGCAACTGTTTGAATATCTAGTTCTTTACATGCACGGATAATGCGTACTGCGATTTCACCACGGTTTGCAATCAATACTTTTCTCATGTCTGCAGCGCTCCTTACTCAGGTTTTACTAGGAATAATGGTTGTCCGTATTCTACTAATTGTCCATCTTTTACTAGGATTTCTACGATTTCACCTTTGATTTCAGCTTCGATTTCATTAAATAGCTTCATTGCTTCAACAATACATACGATGGATTCTTCACCCACTTTGTCTCCTACTTTTACATAAGCAGGTGCTTCCGGTGATGGAGATTGATAGAATGTACCTACCATTGGTGAAGTAACTTTGTGAAGATCGGCATCCGCTATTGCTGGAGCCGCTGGTGCTGCTTCTTCATTTACGGCTTGCGCTGGCGCTGCCGGAGCAGATGCCGCTGTTTGTTCTACAACAGGAGCAGGTGCAGGTGCTACCATTTTAGGTGCCACTACCTCTACAGCACCGCTGTTTTTCTTAAGTTTCACTTTAGCGCCATCAGCCTCATAAACGAACTCATCGATTGAAGAAGCATCCACTAGTTTAATAATTTCACGGATTTCTTGGATTTTGAACATTCATAACTCTCCCTTGTATGTAATTTTTAAACTACATTATTTATTTTATAATTAAATCTGCTATTTTGAAATAGGCATTTGTAAAATAAAAAAATTACACATAAGTTAGAACAAACGCTTACATTTTGTATACAGAATTGCATGCCCTGCTATATAACACCCCAGCAAGAAATGCAACTTGTCTTTTTTATATTTAGTAATATTTAGGAGAGTTATCAACCGATACATTAATATTTGAATCAAGTTCTGTCATAACAAGATGAATAATTTCATTTGCCTGCTGCTTTGACCACTCTTCCGACATGACCGTAACATTCACTTTCGCCTTATCGATACGTACAAGAGCATCTGAATAGCCAAGCGATTTAATAAGCATTTCAAGCATTGCCTCATTGGATTCCTGCTCGATCAGCGCATTCATTTCATCAAACGCAGCGCTCTTTTCTTCTGCCGTTGCTCCATCAGAAGCCATCTTTTGTGTCAGCTGCTCTCTTAATTGGCTACGCTCATTGCTCATTTCCAGACGGAATTCTTCAAATGCATAGCTGTCTGTTTGTGTTGTTTCTGTTTCATCCACTCCTGTAAGAATTGTCCCATCTAAAGAGTCATCTGTAAAAATAGTGGTAAAGTTGAATTCTCCCGGTTTTTCAAATAAATAATACACTGATATTACCGCCGTTAGACAGACAAGTGTCAAAAACCAAACTGTTCTCTTTTTAACTTTCATGAAGCTCCCCCTTTTCCATAGGTAAAATAACGATTCTGTGCGGAGATAATTGGAGGACCGAGCTAACTGTCTGTACCAATTTTCTCTTCACTGAAGGTGATCCGGCACCTTCGGAAACAATTAAAACCCCTGTGTACGTCGAAGTGTCTTTTCCTGGGCTGAATGAAAATAATGATGACTCCTTTGACGCGTCCGTATGCAAGTATACGGATACTTGTCCAACACCTTCAATTTTTGAAAGCGTTGCAGCCAGCTGCTCCTCGATCGATTGCTGTTGTGATGGGCTTGAGTCCTGTTTCAGAAGCATAAAACCGATGAGGGCCATGACAAGCAACGCGATTATGTTCGCCTTTTTTGTTGCCACATATTGCTTGCCCCCTTTCTGTCAACTTATCCTATGAGAAATATTGCGCCAATATACTTGATATTGCTTGCAATAAATTCAAACATCCACAAAAATATTGCTAGTTTCACAAAGGTAGAAAAGTCCTCTTTCCCTAGTAAAGCTTGGAGGACGACTGAGAAAAGAATGATATACAACAATTCGGTCATAGTGATTTCCCCGTTCCAATTTGAACAATGAAAAACAAAATAAGCCAGATCACGATAAAGCCGATTGCCAATACTAGTCCTATCGCACAAAGAATAAAGAGCGTTTTGCCAATGTCATCCAGCAGATGGCTTATACGGGAATCTACAAACGGTTCGGCAAGCGCCCCCGCCAGCTTAAAAGTAAAAGCTTTAATCAACAGTGTGGCTGCCGGATAAAATGACATAAGAACGAGCGCTGTAATCGTTGTAAAGCCCGTAATCGTTGTAGCAGTCGACTGAAAATTTTTCAGCAAGGACATTCCCTCGACCAGCAGCGAGCCGATGATCGGCACATTTTGTTCAATTACCTTTTTCAATGGTGTAGCGAGTGTTTCCTGAATGGAAAAAAAGGCAACACTGGAAAAGGTTAATATAGAAGAAAGCAGTAAAATGGAAGCTGCGATAATACTGAATACAGTCTTCCGTATCAACTCGGCAATTTTTAAAAAGGATACCTGCGGATACAATCTCGTACAAACGTCGAATACAAGGGCCATAAAAAGCGATGGAATCAGCAGCTTGTCACAAACATAAACGAGCAGCTGCAAAACAAATACGATCGCCGGACTCCATGCTACAAAGGAAATGACCGACTGGACAATAACCAGCACTGTGCTCACTAGAGGAATGAACCCTAAAAAAAAATGGGAAAACATCGAAGCGAGCTCTTTCATTAATGTAAATGCTTCTACCAGGTGCTTTGTGACAATAACAAGAATGAGAAACAAAAAAATGGTCGATAAAAACTGCCTTGATTGCTTGGCCATTCCTTCAATAATTACCATCAGAAGGAACAAAAACAGCAACATAACCAACATCGTTATAGATTCTGTTAGCGGCTTTAATAATGCTGACATAGCATCCCTCTAGCTCAACTTCTGTAATAGCACAGTCAATTGCGACATGGCGGGCTTCAACTGTTGGATCCACAATAAGATCAGAGACCCGCGAACAGCAATATCCACTCCTCCAGAAAGCGCATCATATTCATGCTCCTCCAATAATGTCTTTATTAGTTGGTTGAACAATAAAAGAAGCGCCGTATAAATAATCAGCTTGCTATAAGGCAGGACATCCGTGATGGAAACAAGCTCTGAAAATAATGGATAAAGAACAAACCGGTAAATTTGTGTAAAGAACAAAAAGAAGAAAATAATACTAATGATAGAATGAAGCTTCCCCATTGCTCCTTTAATGAAGTTTAAGAGCACCATACAGACGACAGTGAAAACCAAGTACTTCATATTGAAAAGGAGAGCCATTTCAAGAACTGTGCCAGTTCGCCGAAAAACAGTTGTAAAAAGCGAATCAGCTCAATTGTCATATATAGATAGGCGATGAAAAACAAAAAAAATGAAAACTCCTTTTTGCCGGTCTGTTCAAAAAATATATGCAGCAGGGCTACGATCAAGCCGACCGCAGCGACCCGCAGTACATCTTGCAACTCCACAGCAACTCTCCCCTCCTCCCGTACCGCAATATATGAAAGGGTGGTGAAAAACAGAACCCCAAACAAAAAACAGCTAGCGGCTTCCCGCTGGTTGCTATAATAAATAGGAATTTTTTACTTATGTCACTCCACAAGCCATAACAGCTCCTTCTGTTTTATCGCTTATGAATTCCCTATCATTCTATAACATTCAAAATATCGGAAGGATTGTTTGATTTAACCTTTATTTCTTTCTACAATAATGTAAGAATGAATTTTTTTGAGTAGAGGCCATGCTTGGTTTGTACATGGAAGTAGTAAACAAAAACAGGCGAATACAATGTACAGTCATTGTCTTTGCCATTTGGAGGAGATTATATGTCCATCGATCTACGCAAGAAAACAGTGAAGGTTATTCTGGAAAAAAAGAAGTTACTTGGGGTAAAAGCACGGGTTGGTTTAGTGCTCGATATTTCCGGTTCTATGCGCAAACTTTATACCGAAGGAGTCGTCCAGGAGGCTGTGGAGCGTGTACTGGCTGTTGCGAGCCAGTTTGATGATGATGGCATGCTCGATGTCTGGGTATATGACAATACATTCTCCCGCCTGCCTGCTGTATCAGAAAAGGAACTGGCCGAATATGTGGAACGCGCCATTTTGCAAAATGATGCCGTTCACAAATTTGGCCGTAATGATGAACCGCTCGTTATGAAGGATGTTGTTAATAAATATGTAAATGAAGAACCTAGCAAGGAGCCGGCTTTCATTATCTTTATTAATGACGGCGGGTGCAGAAGCGGGATCAAAAAATGGATTGTGAACTCTTCCAACAAGCCGATCTTTTGGCAGTTTGTCGGTATCGGTCACTCAAACTTCGATGTGCTGCGTAAATTGGATACGATGGAAGGACGCGTAGTGGATAATGCGAACTTCTTCCATTTAGAAGCACTTGAACATACGTCTGATGAAGATTTGTATCATTCCCTGCTCGATGAATTCCCAAGCTGGCTTGAAGAGGCGAAAGCGCAAGGCATTCTGTCATAATCATTTTTAAGTATCCTTCCATTAATCAATAGGAATCTGAATTCTTCCCACCTAGTCTGTAAAAGCAGGGTTCGGGAAAAGAGGCAGATTCCTTTCTTTTAGACAACTAATTTTCTGGAGGTCCCTTCTTCTAACCTAATAATGCCGTGCCCCATTTTATATTGGGCCCCTCCGGAAAATCCAAGCCTTTG
Source organism: Planococcaceae bacterium UBA3378 (assembly GCA_002359075.1). Lineage (GTDB taxonomy): Bacteria > Bacillota > Bacilli > Bacillales_A > Planococcaceae > Lysinibacillus_B. The sequence goes on along the minus strand of DEQA01000122.1, from coordinate 24,163 downwards.
AAATGGTTGTTCATAATTGAAATCATTATTTCTTGTTTCTCATGGACGGTTAATTTGTGAAAGATACAATTATTGCACACAGTTCGATTCACTTTCCTGTTTATTCTCCTTAACAAATAACCAACTAAAAAAACACCCGCTATGAAAGCGGGTGTCGTCGCATTTAGCCTCTTAAGCGCGTGATACGTAAGAGCCGTCTGTTGTATTGATGATTAATTTGTCGCCTTCATTTACGAAGAATGGCACGTTTACCATTAAGCCTGTTTCCATTTTCGCAGGTTTCGTACCGCCTGAAGCTGTATCGCCTTTAATACCAGGCTCTGTTTCAGCAACAACTAATGTTACTGTGTTTGGTAATTCGATACCAATCATTTCACCTTGGTATGATTGGATATGCAATTCCATATTTTCCAGCAAGTATTTTAACTCGTCTTCAATTTGTGCAGCTGTAAGGGTGATTTGGTCATAAGACTCCATGTCCATGAATACATGCTCATCACCTTGTGCATAAAGGTATTGCATTTTACGGTTTTCCACCATAGCTTTCTCTACTTTTTCACCAGCGCGGAACGTTTTTTCTACCACGTTGCCGTTACGCAGGTTACGTAATTTAGAACGTACAAAAGCTGCCCCTTTTCCTGGTTTTACGTGTTGGAAATCAAGTACGCGATATAGGTTTCCTTCCACAAGGATCGTTAAGCCAGTACGGAAATCATTTACTGAGATCATTTTTATTCCTCCAACTATTATAAAATAATTAATTCCTTCGTCGAATGCGTCAATATTTCATTACCAGTTTCGGTGATTAAAATATCGTCCTCAATCCGAACGCCACCGATGCCAGGCAGGTAAACACCCGGTTCAATTGTAACTGCCATTCCCGGCTCCAAAACGGTTTCGGAGCGGAATGATAAGCCAGGCCCCTCATGGACCTCAAGGCCAATACCGTGGCCAGTCGAGTGACCGAAAGCTTCACCGTAGCCCTTCGATTTTAGATAATCACGCGCTACTGCATCCGCTTCGATTCCTGTCATGCCCGGACCTACCTTTTCAAGGGCCAACAGCTGGGATTCCAGTACAACATTGTACATTTCCACAAGCTTTTCTGACGGCTGCCCAACAGCTACTGTCCGTGTGATATCTGAAATATAGCCGTTATATAATGCACCGAAATCAAGCGTTACAAAATCACCTTTTTCAATGACTTTATCTGTTGCCACACCATGTGGAAGCGCCGAGCGGACACCGCTTGCCACGATGATATCAAAAGATGAGCTTGTAGCACCCTGTTTACGCATGAAAAATTCAAGCTCATTCGACACTTCAAGCTCTGTTCTGCCAGGCTTGATGAAATCCAGAATATGTGTAAATGCATGATCTGCTATTTCACATGCAACCTTAATAATATTAATCTCTGGCTCGGTCTTAATCAAGCGAATTTTTTCAATTAGCCCGGAAACCGGTACGAAATCTGCTTTTACCTCTTTGTTATACAACTCGTACAACCCATATGTCATGGCCTCTTTTTCAAATCCGAGCGTTTTGACCTTCATCGCCTCTGCTTGTGCTGCTACTTCCGCGATGATTGTGCCTGTATGCTGGACAATACGAAAATCTTTTACTTGCTCTGCTGCCTGCTCTGTATAGCGGAAATCCGTAATGAACACTGCATCATTTTTGGAAACGATCGCTACTCCCGCAGTACCTGTAAAGCCCGTCATATAACGACGGTTATATTCATTAGTAATGAGAATGGCATCAAGCCCCTTCTCGGTTAAACTTTCACGTAATTTTGCTAGTTTCATTGTTCCCATTCCCCTTATCCCCTTTGTAAAAACTTTCTCATAGCCAATTCATATCCCAATGTTCCAAGTCCGCAAATCTGGCCTACACATTCTGCTGCCAGTTTTGATTCATGGCGGAATGCCTCACGTTTATGAATATTAGAAATATGTACTTCAATGACCGGCACATTCACTGCCGCTATGGCATCACGTAAAGCGATGCTTGTATGCGTATAAGCCCCCGGATTAAAAACAATTCCGTCAGCTCCCGTATCTTCCGCTTCATGAATCCAATCAATTAACATTCCCTCGTGATTGGACTGCCGGAAATCAATAACCGCCCCATGCTCTTCTGCTAATAGCCGGCACCGTTCCTTTACATCATCCAGTGTTTCGGAGCCGTAGATTTCCGGCTCGCGTTTTCCCAGACGGTTTAAATTCGGTCCATTTAAAACAAAAAGCTTCATATCCTCCACCTGCCTTCCCAACATATTTCCTTTATTTTATCACAGTGGCCTTGTACGGCAACTCATTTCGTTTGCCTATTTGTTGTGCCCGGTGATAAATAGCGGTGTCTGTAAGAAACAGGGAGGTTGTCAGCACAATAGTAATAAAAGGAATAGATAATTTTTTGAAGGATTTTGCTTCAGCCGGGAGATCATAAATTACCCACTCTGTCACAAAAGCAATCGCAAGCCCCAAAAGAATGGCTACTACAAATGCCGGCACCATTTGTATATACTGGACGATCATCATGAATATAAAAGATGCCAAATATAATATAACACCCAGAACAACCCAGCGTGTAAGCCCGTCATCGATGCGGTGTAAAAACTTTGTCGGGTGCCAGTCAATCCAGCTGAACAGCTGCAACACCTTTAACATGAACGTTGTATATACGCTTGCCGCAATACTTGTACTATGTGCTACTTTTAACATATCATCACCTCTATTGCTTCAGCCTATCCAAATCTCCATAATCTATGCAGACAAGTAGTGATTTCTTGAAAAATTTAGTACAATAAAAAAGTAAAGATTTTGAGATTAATAGAGAGTGGTGTCAATATTGAGCAAGGAAACACCTGTATATGGGGGACAAGCCCTTCTTGAGGGAGTCATGTTTGCCGGGCAGGACCATATGGTAACTGCCATCCGTCGTAACGATAATTCAATTGATTATTATCATTTGAAAAAAGAAAAAAAGCCTATTTATCAAAAACTGAAGAAAATCCCGTTTGTACGCGGGGTTGTGGCACTTATTGAGTCTGCTGGATTCGGTTCGCGTCATTTAGATTTTGCGAGCTCCCGCTATGATGTAACACCCGGCGAAGAAGAGGAAACAGAAGGCGAAGACATGAGCAGGCTTCAGATGATTCTTGGTGTAGCAGTAGTCGGGGTTTTATCATTTTTGTTCGGTAAATTCATTTTCACTTTGGTTCCTATGTTTATGGCTGAATTTCTAAAGCCTTGGTTCCCTGGGAAAACGGTCCAAATTTTACTTGAATCCGGCTTTAAATTAATTTTACTGCTGGTTTATTTGTATTTTATCTCGTTGGCACCGATTATTAAGCGTGTGTTCCAATATCACGGGGCCGAACATAAAGTTATTAACTGCTATGAGGCAGGTATGCCATTAACAGTAGAAAATGTACAAAAGCAGTCCCGACTGCATTTCCGATGCGGTTCAAGCTTTATTTTATTTACCGTAATTGTCGGCCTGTTTGTATACTTCTTCGTGCCGACCGATCCACTTTGGGTCCGTCTTGTATCCCGGATTTTACTCATTCCGGTAGTCATCGGCATTTCCTTTGAAGTATTGCAGGCTACAAATAAACTGCGAAACGTACCGGTTCTCCGCTATCTCGGCTACCCTGGTCTATGGCTGCAGCTACTGACAACAAAAGAGCCAAAAGACGATCAGGTCGAAGTTGCCATCGCTTCATTCAACAAATTGCATGAAGTGGAAAAAAATCCGGAAATCGCTTGTACATTGAACCATAACTAATCGAAATTTCCATCTAAAAAGGGCGGCCCTGCATAAGGGCTGCCCTTTATTATATAGATGAACTATTTTAGTACGAACGCATATACAAAAACAAATGCAAAGAGAATCGTAATCGCAACAGCATGGGAAAATGAGACAACATAATGGCGGAAATCGGCTTCATAGCGCTTTTCCAAAATCCCCCGTGTTACTAAAATGACGACAAAGGCAATAAGAATGAAGGCACTTGTTGCCAGACCTAACGCCGGCGTGAATAAAAGAATTCCCCCGATACACAATAGGATAACCGCTAGTTCAAACGGCAGCTGCCACTTCGTCTTATAATCATAAAATATTTTTGGTTCACTTGGTCTAATATAGCCCGTCTTCCTTTTTAACACCGGTATAAAGAGGAATTGGTAAAGGGCAACAAGCCCAATCAATATAATAAATTCCATATCAACACCCTAACTTTCTCTGTCATTAAATGTACCATAAAAAGGATGAGATATGCAAAATCCCTCGTAATGAATGTTTTTCTACCTTTTCTCCATATGCTTTTTGATCATTTTTCTCTTTACACATGGCAATATATATCATTTTTTCTATTTACATAACTTTTTCACTGCTATATGATTTGACTATTAGATTGCGAGGTTTTACTAATGGATATTGAGCTTCTTTCAGTCATAGCACTTTTTCTCTTTGGTTTTATCGGTGCTTTTATCAATTCTATTGTTGGCGGTGGAGGACTTATTACTTTACCTGCACTGCTCTTTGTTGGTCTTCCCCCTGCAACAGCTATTGCCACAAACAAGCTGGCTGCTTCACTAGGTAACTTCACGAGTATGATGACCTTTCTGCGTGCGGGTAAAATTGATGTTAAAATGTTAGGCCCTATTGTCCCGTTCGTCTTTATCGGCTCCATGCTGGGCGCTTTCACTGTCCATCATGTAGATTCGGAAATCCTGCGGCCGCTTGTGCTCATCCTACTGATTTCTGTCCTCATCTATACTTTCATAAAAAAGGACTTCGGCAAAGTAAAGGACATGGGAAAAGCAATTGGTAAGAAAAAGCTCGTCGGACTCCTTCTTTTAATCGGCTTAGGATTTTACGATGGATTTTTCGGGCCTGGCACCGGTTCTTTTATGATTTTTGTTCTGCTTTTTATGGGCTTCAATTTTATCGAGGCTTCCGGCAGTTCGAAACTGCTCAACTTCACGAGCAATTTAGCTGCACTCATTATGTTTTTGTTCTTAGGAGCGGTCAACTTTACATACGGTTTCATTATGGGATTTGCGATGATTTTAGGTGCTTATGCAGGATCTAAAATTGCATTAAGCAAAGGGACTGAATTTATACGTGTCCTCTTTATTATCGTTACTTCCATTTTAATATTAAAAAATGGTTATGATTATTTCTTCTCTTAGTGCATTCACGGCCGTTTCTTGTTTTATTTAAACTGATCTTTAATCAGCTCGTTTAGTTGCCATAACCGCCGGCAACTATTCGCCTCTCCCCCAGCATTCATTCCTTTATTTTCCCGCACAAAGAGGCTACAGGAGTTCCCTGTAGCCTCTCTTTTATATTAAAGACCGCATTTCAGCTGTGCACCACAGTTTGTACATGTGTTGCAGCCGCCCATTTCTTCTACTGTACCTTTTCGGCAGACAGGGCAAGTATTCCCTACCTCAGAGCCGATTGTTACATTCGTTTGGGATAATGGGGCAATTGTATCAACTAATACAACGCCGCGTTTTGTTTGTTCTTCCTGCTGTTTCAGCTCTTCAAATTCAAGCTGCTCATCAGAGTGCGCTTCTTCTGCCTTCAACGTCAATACTTGTGTATCACGGCTTCCGTCTACATATACCGTACCACCTTTAGCACCACCGCGGTATAGACGCTCGTACACTTTCTCTACTTGGTTCACCGTATAGCCTTTTGGTGCGTTTACCGTTTTGGAAATAGATGAGTCGATCCAGTTTTGGATAATGCACTGGACGTCAGCATGTGCTTCCGGTGACAGCTCCATCGAAGATACGAACCAATGTGGCAGGTTGTTTTCGTCAGCATCAGGATGTGCAGCTAAGTATTCCTGTACGATCTCCGCTTTTACTTCGATAAATTTACCTAAACGTCCTGAACGGTAATATGTGAAGCTGAAGTACGGCTCCAGTCCAGTCGCAACGCCAACCATTGTACCAGTTGAACCAGTTGGTGCCACTGTCAGCAAGTGAGAGTTACGAATACCATTTGCCAGTACGCCTTGGCGAATATGTTCCGGCATTTTTTTCATGAATCCTGTATGAATAAATGCTTCACGTAAACGTTTTGATTCTTCCTCTGTTTCTCCTTGCAGGAATGGGAAGCTGCCGCGTTCTTTTCCTAGCTCAATCGATGCTTCATAAGCTGCGATTGCAATCGTTTTAAAGATTTCATCTACTAATTTATTGCCTTCTTCTGAACCGTATTCTTTCTCACAATAGATTAGCAAGTCAGCAAGACCCATTACACCAAGTCCTACACGACGCTCTCCTAAAGCTTGCTTACGGTTTTCTTCCAGGAAGTATGGTGTTGCGTCAATAACATTATCCTGCATTCTTACGCCGATTTTTACTGTTTGGCGCAATGCTTCATAATCGACAGTGTTTGATTCCTTTTTAGCAAACTGTGCCAAGTTGACAGCTGCCAGGTTACAAACACTGTATGGAGCTAACGGCTGCTCACCGCACGGATTCGTGGCAACAACCTGCTGGCCGTATGCTTTTGCGTTCGTCATATCATTGGCATTATCGATGAAGAAAATGCCAGGCTCAGCTGCGTATGTAGCACATACGTTGATCAGATTCCAAAGGTCACGCGCCTTGATTTTACGGTAAACACGAACAGCGTAGCCTAGTTTTTCCCACTCACGCACGTCGCCTACTTTATGCCACGCTTCGTTATAGACGTCCATTTCAGCAGGTGAATAATTCGCTACATCCGGGAAGCGCAGTTCGTAATCCAGATCATTCTCGACAGCATGCATAAAGTCATTCGTCAATGTAACAGAGATGTTAGCTCCTGTCAGGAAGTCCGGATTATGGACTGAATACGTACCGCCATCTCGAAGTTTCGCTTCTGCCTCACGGATGATTGCCTCATCAAAGCCACCCATGCCAGGGATGTTTTTATAGTTGACGATCCCTTGGTACATCGCTTCTTCCTGCTGTGTTAAAGGCTTGAATTTCAATTTCTCTTTCGCCAGCTGGATAATGGATTCGTCCGTTGTATTTTCCATCAAATAACGAAGAATACGCGGGTTTTGCATTTTGGAAATGATAAATTCTACGATATCCGGGTGCCAATCTGCCAGCATAATCATTTGCGCCCCGCGACGCGAGCCGCCTTGCTCTACTAAATGAGTCAGTTTCGCAATATCGTCAAGCCAGCTGACTGATCCGGAAGATTTACCGTTTACACCACGGGCAAGTGTATTTCTTGGACGCAGTGTAGAACCATTCGTACCGACACCGCCGCCCCGGCTCATGATTTCCATTACCTGTTTGCGGTGATCGCTGATTCCTTCGCGGGAATCAGGCACGAACGGCATTACATAACAGTTGAAAAATGTTACATCCGTCTGGGAGCCTGCTCCGTAAATAACACGGCCTGCCGGAATAAACTTCAAGCTGACCAGTTGTTCATAAAATTTGTCAAACCATTCTTTTCTTGCCTCTTCTGTTTTTTCCACAGCTGCTAAGCCTGTTGCGTTACGTTTGGCAATTTGTTCGTAATAAATTTCAAGCGGTTTCTCAATAATATCTAATGAACGAGTAATAATACCTGTTGTTTGTTCTTGTTCATCTTCCAATACATGACGGAAGTCTTCTTCAATTAAAATTGCAGCTTTTTTTCCTTCTTTATCAATCGATTGAATGATTCCGAGACCGCGTGCTGGGAATTTGGGATCTTCTTTTACAGTTAATACAACAAAGTCCCCCGGCTTTAACGTTTTTTTCTCCGTATCCTTAAACGAATAACGGTCAATCATCACAAGACGTGACACACCTTTATGCGTAATATGCATATCTGGTGTAATCGGATGCACTTGCGGGAATTGCTCAATATCTTTATTGAGCTGTTCTACTTGGATGGTCTGTTCCAACACTTTTGCCATCACTTTAGCCCCCTTTATCATTATAAAGCTTTCTGAATGTGTACCCGCAAAAACGGAAATCAAACACAACATATTGTGTTTGATTTATTTATTCTAAACTATATATGGGTACAACATTGACACTTTTAAAAGATTACAACAAATTTTTTTTTCAAACAAGGGCTTGATTTTTTTTTATTTTTAGGAACCATCCATATATCAACGTTTTTGAAACTAAAATTTTTTTCAAACAAACGTTCCTACTTTTTGAAATTCCAGGTATCGTTCGCGTATTTTTCTTTTTCCAATTGTTTTATATATGCTAATTGCTCTTCTGATAATTCATAAGGAACTAATGCAATGTCTAAAGCATGCTGAAAACCGGTTTTAAAAGCCTCTATACACTGTCCAGCCGTAAAAGGCTTATCTACCAACCGGTTCATTGCTACAGCCTTCTCAGGAAGCTTTAGGCGCATTTTCTCCCTGGCCTCCTCATTGGCAAATTGAAATAAGGATAATAACTTCTCTTCATCCAGATCCAATAAAATAGCCCCGTGCTGCAGGATCACCCCTTTTTGGCGTGTTTGGGCACTGCCTGCTACTTTTTTCCCTTCCACAACCAGCTCATACCAGCTCGGTGCATCAAAACAAACTGCACTTTTCGGCTTTTTTAAATCTTGCTGTTTTTCTTCAGTGTCCGGTACGCTGAAATACGCATCGAGCCCGAGGTTGCGGAATCCAAGCAGCAAACCTTCACTTAATACGCGGTATGCCTCTGTCACCGTTTGGGGCATGCCCGGGTAATCCTCTTCGACAATAATGGAGTAAGTAAGTTCATGTTCATGCAATACTGCACGTCCACCTGTAGGTCTTCTGACAAACCCTAATCCTTGACGTTGGACTTCTTCAAAATTAATATCTTTATGTACCTGCTGAAAATAACCAATGGATAATGTCGCCGGATTCCATTCATAAAAACGGATTACCGGCGGGATGAGTTTTTCGCTATGCCAATTTAATAATGCCTCATCCATCGCCATATTAAAAGAAGGGCTGCAAGGCCCGGAGTTGATAAAATACCATTGTTTCATTTTTTGCCTCCAAAAAGTATTTAGTTTACTTACTCGACTAACGTCCTGTTCTCTTTTATAATATACCTGATAGATAGAAAGGGGAAATAATAACGTGCAAGTATTAATCACCATCGCCATCATCCTGGGAGTCATTATTGCCTATGTGTTGATCAATTCATTCCGTTTAAAAAAGGCAGTGACAAATCTGACACAGGAAGAATTCATCAAAGGCTATCGTAAAGCGCAATTAATTGACCTTAGAGAACCAAAAGAATACGAAGCTGGTCATATTCTAGGCGCACGCAATATCCCAATGACGCAGATGAATCAGCGGCATAAAGAAATCCGGCCGGACCTGCCGGTATATTTGTACTGTCAAAACACAGGTCGCAGTGCACGTGCTGCTTTAATGCTGAAGAAAAAAGGCTACAATCAGATTTACCAACTACAAGGCGGCTTTAAAACTTGGACAGGTAAAGTCAAATCAAAAGCATAGCATATGTAGAGCTCCCTATAGAGGGAGCTTTTTTCTTTGGCGATTTATTATTTCACATCATTCAATTGTCGAAAGCTGTCCCTCCCGCTGCTTCTGCCTTTTATTGTCGAACCTGGCAGAAACGGCAGTGTTTCATAAGCAATGCTTTTAAATTTCTTCCTATAGTTAAACATCTTTCTTCTTTATTTATAAATCTATTCATTTCATGTAAAAACGCACAGAGCGCGCCCTGTGCGTTTCACTTACTTAGATTCTATCAAATTACATTTTTTAAGCTTGCTTCGTATAGCGAAGTACCGGTGTCCGAGCAGCACGTGTTTCATCTAATCGAGAGATAACCGTTGTATGTGGAGCCTCCTGAACAATTTCAGGAGTTGCTTCCGCTTCCTTGGCAATTTGGATCATCGCATCACAGAATGCATCCAATGTTTCTTTTGACTCTGTTTCTGTCGGCTCGATCATGATTCCTTCCTCTACATTCAGTGGGAAGTAAACAGTCGGTGGATGATAGCCAAAGTCTAACAGACGCTTCGCAATATCGAGAGTACGCACCCCAAGCTTCTTCTGACGGCGTCCTGATAGTACAAACTCATGCTTACAGTGGCGGTTATACGGCAGGTCGAAATACTCTTCAAGACGGCGCATCATATAGTTTGCATTTAACACCGCGTATTCCGTCACCGCTTTTAACCCGTCCGGACCCATTGTACGGATATACGTATAAGCACGCACATTAATACCAAAGTTGCCGTAATACGGTTTTACACGGCCGATTGATTGCGGACGGTCATAGTCAAAATGGTATTTTCCTTCTTCTGTTTTAACAAGCACAGGCTTTGGAAGGAACGGGATTAACTCCGCCTTCACACCAACCGGGCCTGAGCCGGGGCCGCCGCCGCCATGTGGACCTGTAAATGTTTTATGAAGGTTTAAATGGACACAGTCAAAGCCCATATCTCCCGGGCGTGCCTTGGACATAACGGCATTTAGATTGGCACCATCGTAGTATACTTTACCACCGACACTATGAATAATGTCCGCCATCTCCAAAATATTCTCTTCAAATAAGCCTAATGTATTAGGATTTGTCAGCATGAGTGCTGCGGTATCTTCCCCGACAACCCGGCGAAGGTCGTCTAAGTCTACAAGGCCGTCCTCATTTGATTTGACAGTAATTGTCTCAAAACCCGCTACTGTAGCGGAAGCCGGATTTGTGCCATGGGCAGAGTCAGGAACAATCACTTTATTGCGGTGCCCTTCCCCATTTGCTTCATGGAACGCACGGATCATCATAAGAGCCGTCCATTCACCATGAGCACCTGCTGCCGGTTGAAGCGTTACTTCATCCATGCCTGTAATTTCTACAAGGGATTGCTGTAGATCATATAACAGCTCCATAGCACCTTGCACAGTATCTTCGTCCTGGAGAGGATGAATATTGGCAAAGCCATTATAGCGAGCTACATTTTCATTGATTTTCGGATTATATTTCATCGTACAAGAGCCAAGAGGATAAAAACCTGAATCCACCCCATGGTTACGGCGGGACAGTGCTGTATAGTGGCGCATAATATCAAGTTCTGATACTTCCGGCAGCTCTGCTGCTTCCTCGCGTATATAGCCGGCAGGTAAAAGCTCTTCCAACTCAATATCCGGTACATCAAGCGGCTCAAGATTGTAACCGACGCGTCCTTCTTTTGTTAATTCAAAAATTAATGGTTGGTTTTCGTGACTCATTGTAATGCCCCCATTTCCGCTACTAACGCATCGATTTCTTCTTTTGTGCGCAGCTCAGTGACAGCGATCAATGCATGATTGGCCATCTCTGGATCTACACGACCTAAATCGAATCCGCCGATGATGCCTTTTTCAAGCAGCCCTTTATTAATTTCTGTTACGGATTTATTTGTTTTCACGACGATTTCATTAAAATGAGCGCCTTGGAACGGAACGGTAAATCCGGCACGTTCAAATGCATTTTTTGCGTAGCGTGTTTTTACAATATTTTGCTTTGCCATTTCACGTACACCCTGCTTGCCTAAAGCCGTCATGCCTACTGAAGCCGCAAGCGCCAGCAGTGCTTGGTTGGAACAGATGTTGGAAGTTGCCTTGTCACGGCGAATATGCTGTTCGCGCGCCTGCAGTGTTAATACATACCCGCGGCGTCCTTCCTGGTCTACCGTCTCACCTACAAGGCGTCCAGGTACTTTACGCATTAACTTTGTTGTTACAGCAAAGAATCCGCAATGCGGGCCGCCAAAGTTTTCTGCAATACCAAACGGTTGTGCATCTCCGGCTACAATATCTGCTCCTAATTTACCAGGAGGTGTCAATACACCAAGTGCCAATGGGTTAGCAGATACGATAAATAAGCCTTTTTGATCGTGTGTAACATCACCGATTGTTTTCAAATCTTCAATTTGTCCATAAAAATTCGGATACTGCACGATTACCGCTGCCGTTTGATCGTCTACAAGATCTTTTAACGCTTCTATATCAGTTACGCCATTTTTTGTTGGGACTGTGATTACTTCAATGGACTGGCCATATGCATAGGTTGTCACAACATCCTTATATTCCGGATGTACCGACCCGGAGACAAGCAGTTTTTTGCGTTTTGTATGTCCCGCTGCAAGCATACCTGCCTCTGCAAGCGCCGTACCGCCGTCATACATCGATGAATTCGCTAAATCCATTCCTGTCAGCTCTGCAATCATCGTTTGGAATTCGAATATCGCTTGTAGTTCACCTTGTGAAATTTCCGGCTGATACGGTGTATAAGCTGTGTAAAATTCTGAACGAGAGATGACATGATCAACAATTACCGGCTTATAATGATTGTATACACCAGCTCCCAGGAAGGATACATGATTAGTCGTATCGGCATTTTTGCCTGCTAGTGCTGCAAGCTCTTTTGTTAGAGCCGCTTCAGATTTTGCCTCTTTAATATTGTAGAGACCTTGGAACCGCACTTTTTCAGGAATATCTGAAAACAGTTCTTCAATCGAAGAAACGCCAATCTTCTCCAGCATTTCTTTTTGATCTTGTTCCGTCATTGGTAAATAACGATGTTTCATATTTGCCCCTCTTTTCTAGTTTTTTACACGCTTATAAAATGGTGTTTCTACGACAACCGCCGGAATAAGCTTTCCACGGATTTCAATTTCTACTTCCTTGCCGATTTCAGCGTTAGCAGCATCCATTAATACTAATCCGATATTCCGTTTTGTCATCGGTGACTGGGTACCCGTTGTGACTTCACCAATTTCGCGTCCATCCTTGAAAACTTTATAGCCATGGCGCGGGATACCCTTTCCTATCATTTCCACTCCTGCGAGCTTGCGTTTTAGCCCTGCTTCCTTTTGAGCAGCCAGTGCTTCACGTCCGATAAAGTCAGTTGTCAGCTTGACCGCAAAGCCAATTCCCGCTTCCAACGGTGTGATATCCTTTGATAATTCCTGTCCGTATAACGGCAGGCAGGCTTCAAAGCGGAGAGTATCACGGGCACCAAGCCCTGCAGGAACTACGCCTTTTTCTTTACCGGCTTCCAGAATCTTATCCCACAAATCAACGATTGCTTCGGGAGTGCCGTAAATTTCAAAGCCGTCTTCTCCTGTATAGCCGCTGCGTGATACTAGTACTTTATGTCCTGCAATCTCTACATTATCTTTGAATTTAAAGTATTTAATATCGTTTAATTTTTCTGACGTTAATGTTTGCAACATCTCTTCTGCTAATGGACCTTGCAGCGCGATTTGGGCAAATTCGTCTGATTTATTTGTAATGTCTACATCTCCGTTTTTTTGAGAGAGCATCCACTCATAGTCCTTTTCGATATTAGCAGCATTTACACATAACAGATATTGATTTTCACCTAGACAATAGACTAGTAAATCATCCACAACCCCGCCTGTTTCATAGCACATCGCATTATATTGGGCACTGCCAATTTGGATTTTTGAAATATCATTTGATAAAAGATGTTGTAAATAGGCAAAGGCATCCGGTCCTTCTACAAAAATCTCACCCATATGGGAAACATCAAAAAGCCCTGCCCGGTTCCGTACTGCTTCATGCTCTTCCTTTATGGAAGAAAACTGGACCGGTAATTCCCAACCGCCAAAATCAATTGTTTTTCCGCCATACTTGCCATACGACTCAAATAATGGTGTGCGTTTTAAATTGCTCATGAAAATCCTCCTTCAATGTAGGTCATTGCAAAACTTATTACATTGTTCAGGTCAAGCTTCACTGTCTTACTTTTAAAATGGAAAATAGTTTTTTCCATAAAAAAAGACAGACGAATCCCTTAATAGGAATTCTCTGTCCTTGCACCTGAAAGTTACACCTACTATTGGCTTCAAGCCACATATATATAGGCTTTCCCCTTTGGTGGCCGACTATTCGGCACTCTCCAGAGATGCGTCCTGTACGAGTCTTTTTGCCTGAGAGATTCATAGCTTCTCTACTTGCTCCTTCGGCGACGCAACATTACGTTCTCTCCCCGCACACTCATCCGCTTCGTATTCAACAATCCAGACTCCCTAGATGTTCTTAGCCATATCCTAACATTGAATAGGATATAAAGGCAAACATTTTTTAAAAACAGATATAAAACGAACATTAAACGCTAATTTTCCATCAATTATTCGCCTTTTAATCTATTCACTTGGAATGCTATATACTCCACGATTTGTCTGATAGGTCTGCCTTCTGTCAAAACTTGGATATGTCCGGCTTCTCTGTAAAATTTCCTTCTTTTTTGGTATAACTCATGCAACTCTTCTTTTGTCAAACGCTGTACAATAGGGCGGTTTTTATCATTCCGTATCCTGGTATAAATATCTTCATATACAGCGTCTAAAAAAAAGACGAGACCTGTCCGGCGCATAATACGACGATTTTCCTCTTTCATCGCTACACCGCCGCCCGTTGCAATAATGCATGCCTCATTACGGAAGTTTTCTAGAAACTCGGTTTCGATTTCACGGAAGCGCTCTTCTCCGTACTTTTCAAAAATTTCCGGGATTGTCATTCCCATCTGTCGTACAATCTCATGGTCCATATCATAGTAGGGCATTTTTAAAAAATAGCTTAGTCTCCGTCCGATCGCACTTTTTCCGCACCCCATAAAACCGACTAAATAAATTTTCCGCATGGCCTATCACCTTCTTTGTCGCTTAAAAAGATTAGTTCTCACTGATTAATATTTTTAGTATATCAATCGTAGCACGAACATTCGACAATTCCAATGAATTATAAATTTTTATTTCCATCTGAAAAGTAGATGCGTAAGTAAAACAGGCACCTGTTACTAAAAATAATAAAACAATAGCCAGCGGAAAAAGGGCGCCCTGCTCACTCCGAATATGGTTCCACAATAAAGATCCTCTCCCTTTCGATTCCGTCCTCCAGTTTTGCCGTCAGCAGCAGTCTATTGCCCTGCAGTGTAAATGAGGCACTTGTTACACCCGTCAGCAATGTCTCATTTCCATTGTTCTCCCTTTTCCATATCACATGATTGAGAAATTGAAGTGTATATGTGTCATCCAGATTTGTAACAATAGCTGTTAATCCATCTTCCGATACAGCGACCTGGCTGTTCCCATACGGCAAGTATTGATTAATATCAGTTACACATAGCTCCCAATCTGCCTCAAGCCGCGCACCTTTTATATCAGTCATTTCGCGGTATTCCTTTAACATGAAATAGAGAAGATGGCTGAAAACTATTAATAATACGAGCTGCAGCAAAGCCTCTATAAATGTAAACCCTCGCTCTTGCCTTCTAAATCGATGCACATTTTCTGCTGCCCTCTTAAATCGCTGTACGTAACACATATTTCTCCGCTACTGTATTGCCAGTTATATTCGGTATCATCAATTGTTATCATTCCTTTCACAGCACCAGCATAGGCCGCTTCCTTCGCTCCGTTATATGCGGCTTCACTGGCGCGGTAGGCTAATTTTTCATTATGAAGTCTTTCTTGAAGACTGTTTACAGCCGGCAGCAGCGTAACTGTTACCAGTGATAAAATCACTATACTCAAAACTGTTTCCAGCAGTGTGATCCCTTGTTCACTCAATCCGCCGTAACCTTCCTTTCGACATATTAATCGAATATTGAATTTCCCTGTCTGGGAGCAGGAATTCGACCTTTCCCAGCTCCCTGACATGGCCTGATGCGGTAAATGTAATAAACGTCTTCTTCGTGTAAATGTTAATAGTCATACCGTCAGGAATCTCCCACGTTGTATCATAATGAAAGGAGGATCTGCTCATTTTTACGTATTTCTTTTCCGTGATATGAACATTTACTATTGTTTGTTCCTGTATGGCTATCATTTGCGCCTGGTGCAATGTTAATTTAAACTTTTCAATTGCCTGCTCATACTGTGTTTCTTTCCACTGGCTATAGGAAAAGGACATAACAACTGTAATGATGACCATCAGAATAAGTAGCACAAGCATCGTTTCGATCAGAGTGAAGCCTCGTGCGTCATGCTTTACGATGATTTATCAGTTCCTTCCACCGCTGCTTTTCCAGCCTGGTCAATCGTAATTTTCTCCCCGCTTGGACATTTTGCTTCCTCTGTTGAAATATATCCTTCCTCAATTAGCTGGGCAACGGTTGGATATTCCATTTTGTCCACGCGGTACGCTTCCACCTGACCTTGTACCATACTTACATATGCACTGCACCCCTTCTCGTCAATCGTGGAAAAGTGTTTTGTCACATTGGGGATTGTCACTAATATAAGTACGGATATGATCAATAGCACAATAAGCATTTCAATTAATGTAAAGCCCTTCTCGTTCACTTTTTTCCTCCTCCTAGATCACATCGAGCATATTGTACATAGGCAGCAGTATACTTAAATAAGCCGCCACAATACAAAGTGCAATGATGATAAATAATAATGGCTGAATCGTTTGTGATAGTAGCTTAATACCGTTTTGCAGCCTGCTTTCCAACAGCTCAGCATATAAAATCATTTCTCTTCCAAGTAAGCCGCTTAATTCCCCGTGGGTAATGAACTGCTCAAACTTCGGATAAAAAAAACCGGCGACGACTGCTGCCTGTGCTAACGAATCACCGTAAACAATTCGCTGCCGGACAAATGCCGAAATATAGGCAATCTGCTTTTGATGGGGTTGCTCTGCCATATGAGCTAAAGCCGCCTGCAGGGAAAAACCTGTTAACAGCAGCTCTCCAAGCGTTCTAGAAAACTGCCTTGTAATTAACAAGCGCCAGTAATACCGGACAAAGGGTACTTTTAAAAAAATGGCTAACTGCAGATCCACTCTCTTGCGGCTCACATAAACAGAGCCCGCTGTTAATAAACCGGCTGCCACGAGCGCGAGCGTTATAATATAATCGGGCATATGGAGAAAAAACTTTGACCACTGAATGCTCGATGATTCACTGTATCCGGTGCGCGTTAATAGCATCGCTTGAATATTCGGTAAGAACTTGATCCTAAAGGCGATAAATAACCCGACAATCAAGACAAACAGAAATAATGGATAAACAAGCAGTTTGATCATCCGGTGTCTTGTCTCTTCGGAAAAGCGGATTTGTTCACCTACTGTATATAAAGTTTTGGAAAGATTGCCCGTCATCTCGGCTAGCTCAAGAGATAAGAGATGCTGCTTTTTCATGCCCATTAAACTAAAGATAACACTCGGGCCTGCTCCGTCGTTGAATGCTCTTTCCAATACACTTTCCCATTGTGAGGCATTTTTTATATGATAAGGAATCAGCATTTCAATACATTCGGCAAAGGTGTATCCTTCTTCAAGAAGCGTGCTTGTCCGGAAAAGCAGCTGCGGTAATTGGATAATGCGCATTTTTCTCTTTGAAAACAAGGACAAAACAGGCACACACTCACCCCCGGCTCCCCTTTATTTTTTGTAATTGGCCTGCCAGAGTCGTCTCCGTCTGAAGTGTATAAAAGTTTCCATTCATCGCTTGACATACCGCCTCAAACAAAGGTTCATCACTTAATATTTCAAAGATCGCCTTTCTTTCTTCCTGTTCCTCCAGTTCTATAAGTGTCTGTGCAGCAATCCCTACCAACGCCTGTCTCATTTCATCAAATGAGATCCCTAAATCAAGTAAGCGGTAAAGACAATTCACAGTATCCTTGGCATGAATGGTAGTTAAAACCAAATGGCCGGTAAGCGAGGCTTCCAATGCAATCTTGGCTGTTTCCCGATCCCGGATCTCCCCGATCATAATGACATCGGGCGAATGACGAAGTATAGCCTTCAGTCCCGTGGCATATGTAACGCCTGCCCGTTCATTGACTTGTATTTGCAGCAAGTCCTCTTGGCTGCTCTCCACCGGATCCTCCAGGGAGATTACATGTCGGGAAAGCGCTGTTCGGCAATATTGTATGAGCGAGTAAAGAGTAGTCGTCTTGCCCGAGCCTGTTGCTCCTGAAAGTAATAAAAGACCCTGACGTTGATGGACAAGCTGGGATAAATGATCGGCATGCTGAGGATCATAACAAAGTGAGGCAATCGGATAGGCATAATGTTGGCGCAGTACACGCACTACCATGCTTTCCTTGGCAAATACAGAAGGCAATGTTGAAATTCGGAATGCATAAAGGTGCTCCTCAAATTCTTTTTGAAAGGCACCGCTTTGTGGTTTGCGTTTTTCGCTAATATCAAGAGAGGATAAATACTTTAGGTAGGAAATGATACGGACAGCCATTTCATCTGGCAACGTCCCGGTTTCGACAAGCCTTCCAAATTTGCGAAGCAGGATCGAATAATGACCTTTTTTGGGAATCAGATGAAGATCGGAAGCACCGAAATGGCAAGCTTTTAGCAGCAGCTGTTCGCTTTGTGACGCAATGACTGTTTCATGCTCCATTTTATACACCTCTTTTGTATAAGTAATGGGCATATCGCTATCTATGGCCTCATTATAATAAGTGGACTCGTGAAATGGAACAATAAGTGCAAAAATTTAATTTTGGCTATCATTGAAACATTTTCGGCCATTTTACGTATATAATGAGGGGGGCTTCAATTTGCACACCAAATTGATAGGTTTCACTGGTGATTTAGCATACATTAAAATAAGAAGAAGAGGTGAAACACTGTGCTGCATCCATTAAAAATAACAGGGACACTGGCTGATGAAACAAGATATCATATTTATGAATTCATGCTCCAACATAAACGCTTATTCACTGTACAGGAGATAGCTGATCAATTCGACATTCATCCAAATGTTGCCAGGCTTCATTTAACAAAGCTATCGGAAATTAACGTCATCTCTGCTGAATTTATTAAAACAGGGAAAGGCGGCCGTCCTGGCCGTGTCTACCGGGCGACAAAGGAAGGTGTTGCACTATCATTCCCAAAACGGGAGGAGTCAACGCTATTACATATATTATTGGAATTAACGGATACTTTCGGAATAGAAGCAATAAATAAAGCAAAAGATATCGCCTACAATCAAGGCTACAAAGTAATGGAAGAAATAATCGTGCACAGAAGAAAGATGAATAGCTTTGAAGAAAAAGTGGCAATCCTAACAGAGCATGCTGCGTTAATCGGCTACGTCCCTTCTGTTGAAAAACTCGAAAAAAAAGCGGTCATCCACTTTACTATTTACAACTGTCCTTTCCATGACCATCTTTCTAATCATTCGGAAGTGGTTTGCGCTTTGCACGAATCCTATCTTCGCGGTCAAACGGACGCCCTTTTTGCTGAAGAACATGAATTTATTCAAACAGGGAAAATGTTATACGAATGCGAAAACTGTCATTATGAAATTCATGTAAAATAGAAGCGGGAAATTTTACCTGTTTGACACAAAGTTAACTGAAGTTGCAGTTTACATTATATATGTCCATCATTTATAATATACGGGAGACTATTGTATTCACTCGCAAAAGGAGGGGAATTTTCATGAGCAATATGTATAAAGTTATGGCTTTCTGGACAGGAATCTTTGCCGTTATGTTCTATCTTGGTCACATGCCCGAGGTTTCGCTATTATTCGTAGGTAATACTGGTTTATTCTTATTATTAGGCTTCCTAAACCTTTCAGAACGTATGTACATGTACATTTTCGGTGCGTATTTAACTATCTTCTTCGCAGGATTTACTTATTATACAACTTTCTTGCACGTACCCGGCGGCCATTAATCCCGTCCATTATAATAAGCGTACCGCTCTTAAGCAGTACGCTTCTTTTTATACCCGCATGTTAAAATAAATTAGCCGTATTCATACCAGTAACCACTACAACGGATCTCTGCAGTTAAAATCCATTTAAAAACGGATTGTTTTCCATTTCAGCTCCCGGCGTTGTATAGCTTCCATGTCCCGGATAAATAATCGTATCCTCCGGCAGGACAAGCAGCTTATGATGAATAGAATGAAGCAGCTCCTTCGTATTTCCTCCAAGCAAGTCGGTACGCCCGATGCTCTGCTCAAATAATGTATCGCCTACAATGGCAAAACCATCCTTTTCAAAGACATATGTCACACTTCCAGGTGAATGTCCCGGTGTAAAGATCGCTTGAAATACAAAATCCCCTATTTCAAACATTTGCTCCTTACGGATTATATGCTCATCCAGCGGCGCCTTTACTGTATAATCAGGAAGTTCAGCATACTTTCCTGAGCCGTTCTTGAACGGGTCTGAAAGCCAATCCACTTCCTTTGCGTGAATATAAACAGGCACATTAAATGTATCTCGCAATAGATCCACTGCCCCGATATGGTCAAAGTGGGCATGTGTTAGAAAAATGGCGAGTGGTTTCATACCATGAGACCGGATTTCTTTTACAAGACGCGCCCCTTCTTCTCCAGGATCAAAAATTAAGCACTCTTTCTTTTTATTGCTTACGATATAGCAATTTGTTTGAACAGGACCAAGACTGTATGTTCTGACATTCAGCATATTATCATATCACCTCTCTCTTATTATACAGGAAGAGATGTTCAAACAAACGCCATTTTTTCCGCTCGACAAATTTCCGAATTAACTATACAATATAATTGGAATATTGTTTACGACATTCTTATGTCGAAAGGAGTGTCTATATCATGAGTTGGATTTTAATGATCATTTTCGGACTTATAGCTATTATATCTGTTGTTGGCACATTCCAAGCAATCAAAGAAAAGAATCTTCTTTCTGTAGTATTCAATGTCGCTGCTGCAGCTGTTCTCGGATGGTTTGTAGTAATGACAGTGCTAAACTCTGGTTATCCAGCGGTACATCACTAATAGCTAACACAAAAAGACGACCCGGTAAATGCCGGGCCGTCTTTTTGTTTTGAAATAAAGAATCAAAAAAGCTATTTTGAAACGCCTTTGCTGCGTTCAGAACAGATTTATGAAGAGGTAAAAGGGCCAACCTGCAATCAGGCGGCCCTTTTCATTATTTTCCTTCTCTATCAATTAAATTCCCTGTTTTTTGGTCGTAGAAGCGCAGCAAATCCCCATTAATAATTTTGTCGGAATGCTCCAACTCAATCGTTGCACGGTCAATATACGGCTGACATGCCTCAATGGATGTTTCCTCTCCTGTTGACCGGTCATAACAAACTTCGTCTGTATAAAGAAGCTCATCTGTAATAAAACGGCCGTCACGGAAGATCACAAACCCGTCATGTTCCTCGGAGAACAGGTCCGCCCCAAGCTGCATATCTTTTGATGTATCAATGCCCAGCAGATGCAGAATTGTCGGACGCAAATCGATCTGACCGGCTGTCTCTGTTATTTCCTGACCCTCATTTGAACCAGGGATATGAATAAACAGCGGTACCGACTGAAGCAATGCACTATCGTATGGTGTAATCTGATCTTTTTCCAAATACATGGCCATTGCTTTATTATGATTTTCAGAAATACCATAATGGTCGCCATATAATACAATAATGGAATTATCATAAAGGCCCTGCTCTTTTAAATCATCAAAGAACAATTTAATCGCTTCATCCATATAGCGCACCGTCTGGAAGTAACGATTCAATGTTCCCGAATTTGACGTATATTCATCGATGTACTTATCTTCTTCATCTAAATAGAATGGATAATGATTTGTCAATGTAATCATACGTGTATAGAAAGGCTGCGGGATATCCTTCATTAAATTGACTGATTGGTTGAAGAAAGGAATATCCTTCATCCCCCAGTTTACCGCTTCCCCGTCATTTACTGTATAAGACTCCACATCATAAAATTTTTCGATATTAAATGATTGGTAAATGCGGTCACGGTTCCAGAATGATTTATTATTCGGGTGCATAACGCTTGTATGGTAGCCGTTTTCCCCTAATCTTTCCGACATCGAGTTGTACGTATTTTCACCATGTGTAAAGAATA
Organism: Planococcaceae bacterium UBA3378; assembly: GCA_002359075.1. GTDB lineage: Bacteria > Bacillota > Bacilli > Bacillales_A > Planococcaceae > Lysinibacillus_B. The sequence continues at coordinate 2,328 of DEQA01000122.1, read as the reverse complement.
CCGCCCCGCGTCCTAACCCGAACAAGGAGTTCTCTACGATAAATTCAGAATCCGATGTTTTCCCTAGGCCTGTTTGATGATAAAAATCGCTGAAGTAATACGTATCCGGATCCTTCGTCAACGAATTTAAAAACGGTGTCACTACTTCCCCATTCATTTCGTTATTAATAACGAAGTTTTGCAGCGACTCCATGGAAACAAGGATTACGTTACGGCCTGCATACTTGCCGAACATTTCTTTATTCGGGGACGCTTGATTTGCCCGCACATAGTTATTTACCTCTACGAGCTCGCTGCCGTCTGCAAGCGCCCGCTGTGCAGACGATTTAGACTGGACATAAATATCATATAAATGGTAATTATACGTGCCGATATTTTTTACAAGCAGTTCACGGTCAAAGCTGCGCGTTAACAATTGGGGACGCTCCGTTTCAGCTAAACCAAGGTTCAGGAATAAAACGGCCACTGATGTAACAAAATAAGCACGACGCACATCTTTGCGTACAGTTGTTTGCTCATTTACAGCAGGCATAAATTTCACGAGGAAAATCAGCAAAATAACATCTGCAAAGTAGAAGATATCATACCAATTGACAATGGCAGCCGCTGAAGTACCCAGATCGCCAAAGTTACTCGTCTGGAACAGTACAGGGAGCGTTATAAAGTCGTTGTAAAACCTGTAGAAGGCCACATTGCCATACAGCACGATGGATAACATAACACTCATGCCGATTATATATCGATTTCGTACTTTTGCAGTTTTAAAGAATAGTGAAATACCATAGATGAATAGCAAGAAGCTCAGCGGGTTAATGATTAAAATGAAATACTGCATCGCATTTTCAATACCTATATCAAAACTCGTCAAATATACGATTACTGTTTTGATCCAGGCTGCTACAATAGCAAAAGTCAATATCGAATGTTTAGGCCGTTTAAATAAGTTCATCCAAAACATCCTCTCCAGTTTTTAAAAATTGTTTTTGTTTAGTTGGATTAAAACAATACATATGTTAATCCTTTTTCCCTTACTATCAGCAATTTTCACCTGAAATTGCAAAGGAGTATTCCGGAAGAAGAGGATTTCCATATCCCCTAAAATATTTACGTTCTTACTTCCTAAACGTTTCATTTTATATGCCTGCAGTAAATTTTCCCAACAGCATTTACGCCGGCTGTATGCTCGTGCCTGGTCCCCCGACAGGCACAATAACAGTCATAAAGGCATTGCCATCTTGGTGTATCGATGTTAGCCTTTGTTCCTTCCCTGCGATCTTGCAGGCTGTCAGGAGCAAATGCATCATCCACCAGCTGGAGGAATCCATAAATCCCTCCTACTATAATAATGGAAACGATCTCTATGCACTTGACATACGACTGTTTATGACACGCCCCTCTATCATAAACATAAACATTCTCTCGAAATACTTCCATTATTATACTACAATCCAATATTATTTTCCTGTTTTTACCCGTCGTTCTTCTTGCCTAATTATCAGCATAGCCGTCTGGTACTCCTTACTCTCTATCAACCGGGTTTTGTATAGTTCCTTCACTTCATCTTGGATTAATTCCAAATCCCCAAGCCGGTCACCTGTATAAATATAAATACCAAACTGCTTGAGCAGCCCGTAAATATCAATCATTGTCTTCATATAGCCTATTCCTCCCGATTCCTACATGCATGGATACGTTTTTTGTCTGTCAAGATAATATCTACAGGAATGTCATGTACTTCGGTAGGAATATCCTCCTTCACCTGCTCCTCGAAAGCCAACGAAATGGTAGCGCCCGCATACTGCTGCAAATAACGGTCGTAATATCCTCCTCCGAAGCCTATCCGGTATCCTGCACTATTAAAAACGACTCCTGGTACGATGATTACGTCAATTTGTTCTATCAACATCCGTTCTGTTCGTTCAATGATTGGCTCTTCAATATCCATATACACCTTTTCAAACTGACTGAAATCGGTAATATGATAAAAGGCCATTTCCCGGGTAGCCGGATCACATTTAGGGACACAGACTCTTTTCCCCATTTCCCACAATGCTTCTATTATACGGCGTGTCTCCACTTCCGGAAATCTTGACATCGTCACAGCAATCGTTTTCCCTTCTTTAATAGAAGGCTCTTGCATTAATTTATTTTGTATATGGCCTGACCTTAAAAGGTATGTTTCACGGTCCATTTCCATCAAGCGGCGTCTGATCATATTGCGCAGTTCCTTTTTATCCACCTATCCCGCATCCTTTCTCCTAAGAAATAAAAAGCCAAAACCACTGTGGGCTTTGGCTAATTGAGCGATTACTTCGTTTCACGGTGAAG
>DEQA01000078.1 GCA_002359075.1 Planococcaceae bacterium UBA3378 | reverse complement strand
TCACCGATCCAATAAGCAAGCTCACCATTGTTGGACTGGTGGTTGTGACTTAAGGCAACCGCACCGTATAATTCACCGGTTTCCTTATCTGTTACGGCAAATTCATATAATTTTTGAGCTTCGAAATTTTCTAGATGACAATCGATCCAAATCAGGGCATCTTCTACCTTGTACGGAAAAGGAAGATGCATTGTGCTTTTGTAAAGATTGTAGTTATTGCATAGTTCAGCAACTTTCGGAGCGTCGGTTTTAGTGAAAAGTCTTAAATGAAGCCTTTTGGTTGTGATCGTTTTATTATTGTCGTCATACAGCATAAAATGTTCCCTCCTTGTATTCGTCTATTCACTCCTTGAAACTGCTTTCGTCAAGAAATGCTTGAAAAAAACCAGAAAAAATTCAATTGGTGATTTAATAATTATAACCAAATATTACTAGAGTTAAAGTGTGAATGGAAAATCCAACTGCAAGTCCAGGTATTATAGGACGAAGCTCTATAGGCGCAGCATATTTAGCACTTTATGATTCATTCAATAGATAGCAGTCGAGAAAGGCATTTTTACCTATTTTTATAATCTGCATAAAATAAGCAGAAGTATATACTGGAAATTATTGTTTTTACAAAACTTTAAAAAGATTTACGATAATTAAGTAGAATAGTTGAAACTTATTATGTACAATAAAAACGTGTCTATTATCTCGAATGGAGGGTTTTTATTGAAGAATCGTAAGTTATTTATCACAGCAAGTGCTGTGACTGCAAGCCTAGTAGCTGTTACAGGGGTATCAGCCAATACTGGGTTTTCAGATGTAAAAGAATCAAATTCGCACTATGAGAGTATTCTTGCTTTACAAAAAGCAGAAATTATTAAAGGGTATCCAGATGGTACTTTTAAACCAGCACAGGCAGTTACGCGTGGACAGGCAGCTAAAATGCTTGTTAAGGCTTTTGAATTAGAGAAGGGTACGGAAAATACGTCCTTTAAGGATGTAGCAGCGACAAATGAATATCATGATGCTATTCAAACATTGGCAAGCCAAGGCATTATTAAAGGATATTCAGATGGCACATTCAAGCCGAACCAACCGATTACACGCGGTCAATTCTCCAAAATTTTAACGAAAATTCTAGGGATTTCAGGAAAAGGTACAGTGCCTTTCACAGATATTTCTGCTGAAAATGAATACTATAACTCAATCGTTGCCTTATATGAAAATGGACTAACGAAAGGTACAACAGCTACTACATACAGCCCATATGCGAATGTTACGCGCGGTCAATTTGCATCTTTTGTTGTGCGTGGAATGGACTGGGCTGAACAAAATGCAGGAGCGTTTGAACTATCGATCCTTCATATAAATGATTCGCATGCGCATGTTGAAGCATTCCCGCAATTAATGACAGCAGTAAAAGAAGCACGTGCTGACCGTGAAAATTCCTTATTGCTTCACGCGGGTGACGTTTTCAGCGGCACGCTTTACTTCAATGAATTTTTAGGACAAGCAGACCTGGAATTCATGAACGCTATGAAATTCGATGCGATGACATTCGGAAACCATGAATTTGATTTAGGCGGCAGTGAGGAAGGACATAAAGCACTGACGGAATTTATCAAAGGCGCTAAATTCCCATTGATCACAGCAAACATTGATTTCTCAAAAGATCCTTTATTTACAGATTTATATAATGATAGCTATGCGGGCACAACAGAGCAGGGGAAAATCTTCAAAGGTGTTATTAAAGAAATCGACGGTGAAAAAGTCGGAATTTTTGGTTTAACAACAGAAGAAACAAAGGATATTGCATTCGTTGGCTCTGTTGCCTTTAAAAACTATATTGAAGAAGCAAACAAAGCAGTTGCTGCTTTAGAAGCACAAGGCGTAAATAAAATTATCGCACTGACACATATCGGCTACAATGATAATCCAAATGTGGACAATGACATTTTACTAGCTAAAAATGTAGAAGGCATCGATGTGATTGTCGGAGGACATGACCATACAAAGCTGGATGCACCTTATGTGGTAGATACGAATACAGTAGGAACAGCTAAGGATGCTACATTAATTGTTCAGGCAAATGAATACGGTAAGTACCTGGGAACACTTGATGTTACTTTTGATAAAGATGGTGTTGTAACAGCTTACGAAGGCCAACTGATTGAAATTGCAAAAGTAGCGGCTGATGAAGAAGGACTAAAAATGCTTGAGCCATATAAAAAGCATATTGAGGCAGTTTCGAATAAAGAAATTGGCCTTAAGCTGGAATCAGAGTTGGAAAACCCACGTGCAAGTGAAGACAATCCAGTCAGCGTACGTGCAAACGAAACAATTCTAGGAAATCTTATTACAGATGGTATGCGTGCCAAAGCACAGCAATATACAGAGAAAAAAGTAGTGATGGCACTGCAAAACGGCGGCGGTATTCGTTCAGAAATCCCTGCAGGCAATGTAACGGTTGGACAAGTAATTACTGTCCTTCCATTCGGAAATACGCTTGCATTGATGGATGCTACAGGTGCTGAATTAAAAGCAGCATTTGAAGTTTCAGTGAAAAATGCGCCAGAAGAAAATGGAGGCTTCCTGCATGTATCAGGAGGACGCGTAACATATGATTCATCAAAACCGGTTGGCCAACGTGTTGTGTCGATCGAATTGTTAAATGAAGATGGCGGATATACTGCTATTGAAGATGACAAAACATACACAGTAGCTACAAATGCCTTCACAGCAAAAGGCGGAGATGGCTTTGATATGTTTAAAACAGCTTACGCAGAGGGCCGTGTAACAGACTTAGGTCTATCTGACTGGGAAAACTTACGTGATTATTTAACAAGCGGCATTGAAATTCCAACTGAAACAGAAGGACGTATTGTCGACGTAGCAGCAAAATAATAATATGGGCTATCCCGTTTTTCACGGGATAGCTTTTTTTACTTGAAACAGCGATTTTACAAAATGATTATTCAAAAAAATCTTTCCCTGTAGTATAGTGAGATTATTTATTGTATTTTGTTGCAAAGCAGGTGGTATTTTGATTCATGTACTCATTGGATTCGGGGCTGTTTTCGTTGACCGATTAGTAGGTGATCCAAAAAAGTGGACACATCCGGTTGTCTGGATCGGCCGGCTTATTGCTTTTTTGGAAAAACATTGGAATAAAGGTGTGCGGAGAAGAGAGAAAGGGTTAGGTCTAGTCATCGTCACTGTATTCACGACAGCAGCGGTGGTTGGGAGCATAGTATGGCTGAGCTATACAGTTCATTGGCTTTTCGGTATTGCCGTGGAAATCTTTCTTATGAGCTTGGCATTAGCGCAAAAAAGTTTGGATGAAGCGGCAATGCTTGTTTATAATGCCCTCGATACAGATGATGTAGTTACGGCACGGGAAAAGCTGGGCTGGATTGTCGGACGGGATACGGAGCATTTAGAGGAAAGTGAAATTGTCCGGGGTGTAGTAGAAACAGTGTCTGAAAATACGAGTGATGGGGTGACGGCTCCGTTATTTTACGGCTTATTATTTGGTGCTACAGGGGCATGGGTGTATAAAGCAATCAACACACTCGATTCGATGATTGCCTACAAAAATGATCGCTACAAAGACTTTGGCTTTGCGGCGGCTAAATTGGATGATGCAGCAAACTTTATTCCAAGCCGTATTACAGGCTTTTTACTGCTCACTTGTACAAAATCGGCCATACGCCAGCCAGTACGAAAACGGTTTACCGAATGGAGAAGAGATGCGAAAAAACATCCAAGTCCAAACAGCGGCTATTTAGAGGCGGCAACAGCGATTCAGCTGGGCATTCGGCTTGGCGGTGAAAATGTGTACGGAGGGAAGAAGTCGTTTCGTGCCTATATGGGTCAGCCATTTTACACGATGGAAAGAAGTCATATTTTAAAGTCGATTTCCCATATGTACTTTGTTACGATCTACTTTTTAATTGCACTAGGAGGGATGATTCTTGTCGTATCCAGCGCATGGAGCTAATGCAGGAAATTTATATCAGCTATTAGGTTTGAACATGCCCGAAAAGATAATCGATTTAAGTGAAAATATCAATCCGGCAGGTGTTCCGGAATCTATACGGCGTATTTGGCCGAAACTGATTGAAGCTGTTTCGCACTATCCGGATGAACAGGCTGAGCCGTTTCGCACAAAAGCTGCGAATTTTCATAAAGTGACCCCTGAGCAGATTGTCGTCGGAAATGGGGCTGCTGAATGCTTAATGGTATTAGCTAAATATTTTTCAGGAAAAACGGTTGGGCTGCTGGAGCCTTCTTTTTCAGAATACAAACGCACGTTGTTGCAGGAAAACGTATGCGTAAAGTCCATTGTGGTGGATGATATTTGCACGTACCGCTTTTCTTTGGAAACGGTCAAAAAGCAAATGCATTCCCTTGACGCCCTTTATCTCTGCAATCCAAATAATCCAACAGGGGTCCTAACTCCCAAAGCGCAAATTGAGGAGCTTTTAAGGTATGGGCAAATGACGGATTGTGCAATTGTAGTAGACGAGGCATTTATGGATTGGACGGACGAGAAGGAAAGTGTCATTCCTCTTGTTAGTAAATATGAAAATCTAATTGTGCTGCGGTCAATGACTAAAATGTATGCACTTGCAGGTATTAGACTTGGATACATAATCAGTGGGCGGGCACAGCAGTTTCTCGGATTTTTCCCGCACTGGAATGTGAGTGGTCTTGCGATCCAAATAGGCTGCCTTTGTCTAGAAGAACTGCAGTATGTAAAAGAGGCAAGGCGGCACAGTGATGGAGCAAGAAAAGATGTAACGGACTTTTTGCATGAGTATGGTTGCGAGGTCTCAAAAAGCTCGGCGAACTTTATATTGTTCAGAACCCCGGTAAATGTTGATCCGGATCATTTTTTTCTGTTCCTTCTGTCTAAGGGCGTTGTCCTGCGGCATACAAAAAATTATATGGGCTTAAACGGACAGTGGTTTAGGATAGCTTTAAAAGGGGCCGAACAATTAGCAAGATTCAAGCAGGTGTTTAAAGAATATGTGCAAAACAATTAGAATGTACCGGCACGGTGAGACAGAGTGGAATAAACAAGGCATATTACAAGGTTGGCTCGATTCACCGCTCACTGAACTTGGTGAAAAACAGGCGATGGCTGTTCAGTGGCAGCCGGATATTGTCTATACGAGTGATCTTGGCCGCGCAATGACGACTGCACAGCTGATGTTCCCAAAGCAATCAGCCAATCAGGATAACCGGTTGCGGGAAATTTATTTAGGAGACTGGCAGGGACAGGAAATAAGAAAGCTGCAGACTGTACCTGCATACCGCTCCTATTGTGAACAGCCGGACAGTTTCATTCCAAGCTCACAGGAGACGTTTGATCAAGTAGCGGAACGGATGTTTTCATTTTGCCAAAGCCTGTTGGATATACCGCAGAAAAATATCGCAGTCGTTTCCCACGGGGTAGCCATAGCTTGTTTGCATGCTGCAATAGAACAGCTTTCACTTTCACCGTTATGGCAGAAAGAAATGCTCACGGGTGGAGATTATTTGCTGATTGAATACCGGAAAGAAGAATGGCATGTAAAAAAATGACTTTACAGAAAATTTAGTGTCATGCTATACTTGGTCCTGATCATACAACCATATATTGAGAGATTTCTAGTGAAGGTACTACTTTACGTAGTTTAAAAGGGAAGAACGGTGAAAATCCGTCGCTGTCCCCGCAACTGTAAATGCTGACGATGACGAAAATAACCCACTGTACATAAGTATGGGAAGGGTCGTCAAAGGGTGAAGCAAAGTCAGGAGACCTGCCTCGCTGGGCGACTGTACATTTCTTCGGGGGGTAGGAAATGGGAGCGGGGATTTTTGCGTTTCCATTTCAAGCTGCCGGGTAATGTAGGCGGCTTTTTTATTTTGCGAAAATGCCAAACACACTTATGACATGTGGACAATGATCAGTGACCTGCATTTTATGTATCGCAAGTAAGAAAGCAACGGTTTGCCGCTGCTTGCCGAATAACGGCGGACCAAAAAAGTGGTGGCATTTTAAGCCACCCTTTTTACAAGTAATAAAACAATTGAATACGTAACACGATAAAGTGCTCATGCATTTGAGATAATAGGGAAGCTCGTGAAAATCGAGCGCAGCCCCCGCTACTGTAATTGCTGATGAAATCACAAAACCACTCGCCTACAGCGGGGAAGGTGTGAAAGTAAGAGGAAGCAAGAGCCAGGAAACCTGCTTTATAATGTGAAACTGACTTTTCGGAGGGGAAAGTATAGGTGAAGCAGCCATTGCTGATAGTTGTCTTTATATAATGATATATAAATTCATAAGCCTGTAATCCTTTGAAAGGAAATGCAGGCTTTTTTATTTACATAAAGGAAGCCTGGTAATTTTTACAATATCCAGGAAAACTATTTTACTTTTTAATCGGGCACTACTTACTGACGGGAGGGCACACTTTGAAAAAGGGAAAAATATTTGTTGTTGGCTTTGGTCCTGGTGACTATGAGCATATTACAAAACGTGCAGTAGATGCGTTAAAGCAAAGTGATTATATTATTGGCTATAAAACGTATGTTGAGCTAATCGAGCATTTAGTAACCGCAAAATCCATTGTCAGTACGGGCATGACAGAGGAAGTGTCGCGTGCACAGGAGGCTGTTCGCCAGGCGGAAGCAGGCAATATTGTTTCCGTCATATCAAGCGGGGACGCCGGTGTGTATGGAATGGCAGGCCTAGTTTATGAAGTCCTGATTGAACAGGGCTGGACAGAAGCGGAAGGAATCGCAGTAGAGGTCGTACCGGGTATTTCCGCGATTAATTCCTGTGCCAGTCTGCTCGGAGCACCGATTATGCATGATGCTTGTACAATCAGTCTGAGTGATCACCTGACACCTTGGAACGTGATTGAAAAACGGATTGAAGCAGCAGCCATGGCAGACTTTGTTGTCGCTTTTTACAACCCGAAAAGTGGCCGCCGCACAAGACAAATCGCGGAGGCGCAGCGCATTCTTTTAAAATACCGATCACCTGCAACACCAGTAGGCTTAGTGAAAAGCGCTTATCGTGAAAGTCAAAACATTGTCCTGACAACACTTGCTGAAATGCTGGACCATGATATAGGCATGCTGACAACAGTGGTAGTCGGGAACTCTTCCACATTCTTTTATGATAATAAAATCATTACACCAAGGGGCTACCAACGAAAATATACGCTTGGGGAAGAAGTACAGCCGCTCAAGCCACACCAGCGTTTGCGCAAGGAGAATGAACCTTGGGCACTCGATCAGGAGACGGGAGAGGCAAAGGAAGGCTTTGAGAAAATAGAAGCGCCAAAGAAGCAGAAAAAAAGTACATTGGAAATGGCCCATATGGCACTGGAGCTTGTCAGCGGAAAATCCTCTCCCATTGTCAAACAAAAAATGGAGTCTATTTTTGAGTTTGCTGTCAGCCCGGGGGTTGCCAATAAAATCATTACACCAAAGCAAATGATGCTTCTCGCTGAAATAGTCGGTGAGGAAGGAACAATTGAATATACGCCGGAGCATCGCCTGCTTGTAAAAATACCGACCGAAAAACCGGAAGAAGTCGTTGAACGGCTGCGGAACGAAGGCCTGCTTGTACTGCCGATTGGTGATGTAGTCAATGTAAAAGCCTGCGATTTCTGCTACGGGGAAAAAGCCGAATCAATTCCTTATGCTGAAGAAATTGCGCAGACGCTCGGTGGCATGAAGCTGCCAAAGGAATTACATATCGGATTTAATGGATGCGGAATGGCCTGTTACCGTGCTGTTTTTGATGATATCGGTATTGTCTACCGGAAAAAGAAATTTGACCTGTTCATTGGTGCTAAGCCGGTGGGCCGGACAGCTCATGCAGCCCAGCCTGTTGCAGAAGGGATTGAACCAGAGGAAATTGTCCCGTTACTAACGAGCATTATCGAGGAATATAAGCAACATGCTCATCCAAACGAGCGCTTGTTCAAGTATTTCAAACGCGTAAAGAAAATTTTGCATTATACATACCAGGATATGAGCTGCAAAATCGAGGTTGAACCGGCTCCATGTGGGGATTAGGAGGATTCGCATGATTTTATTTTTAGCAGGAACAAGTGATGCACGAGCGCTGGCGTCCCGATTGCAGGGAAAGGGGTATAACCTTCTCGCTTCAGTCGTAACGGATTCCGCTGCTTCCAGTCTTCAAGCAGAAGGAATACCATACCGTGTGGGTAGGATGAATGAGGAGCAAATGAAGGAGTTAGTAGACACAAAGTCTATAAAATGCATTGTCGATGCCAGTCACCCATTCGCAGAGGAAGCGTCAAAAACGGCAATGACTATCTCTTCAAGTTGCAATATTCCGTATATTAGGTATGAAAGACCGGATGTATCGTTTGAGCATCCGTTAATTACGAAGGTCGATAGCTATGAGGAAGCGGCTCTTGCAGCGAAAGAACGAAAAGGGACAATCATGCTGACGACCGGCAGTAAGACACTTGCTGTCTTTACAGAGCATTTGCTCGGAGAGGATCTTCGGCTGCTTTGCCGGATGTTGCCGAATAAAGAGAATATGGAAAAGTGTGAAACACTGGGACTACCGCAAAAGGATATTATTGCGATGCAAGGTCCCTTCTCCAAGGAGCTGAATACCGCTCTTTACAACCAATACGGGGTAACACAAATGATAACAAAGGAAAGCGGAAAGGTTGGCTCCATTGATGAAAAAATGGAAGCAGCCATTGAGCTCGGTATTGAGATTATTTTAATTAAACGACCAAGGATAGAATATGACAATCGCTGCACTACTTTCGAGGAAGTGGAACAGCAACTAGGAGGAATTTTCTGATGGCTAACATGAATTTTAATACTGCTTTTACACCGTTAACAGTGGATCCGGATAAGATTTACGATTACAGTTTTTCGATTATTAAAGAAGAGATGGGTGACCATTCCTTTACAGATGAGCAGTGGATGGTTGTACGCCGCATTATCCATGCTTCTGCTGATTTTGAATTAGGACGCAGTGTGATTTTTACACCGGATGCAGTAGAAGCGGGCATCCAGGCCATTTTAAAAGGCAAGCATGTAGTGGCGGATGTCCAAATGATCGAAAGCGGTTCAGGACGCAAGCGTTTCCAAAAGCATGGTGGGGACCTGCACTGCTATATTGCAGACCCGGACGTATGGGCAGAGGCAAAGGAACAGGCCACAACACGTGCCATTATCTCGATGCAAAAAGCGGTTCGTGAACATGAGGGCGGTATTTATGCGATCGGTAACGCCCCGACAGCCCTGCTTGAATTGATCCGCCTTATTAAAGAGGGAATTGCAAAGCCTGATCTAATTATCGGTATGCCGGTTGGTTTCGTCTCTGCCGCTGAGTCGAAAGCAGAACTTTCCCTTTTAGAAGGAATCCCATTTATTACAAATGTAGGACGTAAAGGTGGCAGTACGGTTACGGTGGCTGCACTGAATGCCATCTCAATTTTAGCAGATGAACGAGCAAAAGAAGAAAAGTAAAAAAGATCCTTCTGAAATGCGGCATGGCTATACGACCGGAGCATGTGCTACGGCGATGACGAAGGCAGCCCTTCTAGCACTTATTACAAAAGAGGTGCCCGAGCAGGTGACGATTTATTTACCGGTTGGCCAATTTGCGACGTTTCAGGTGGAATCATTTCAAGTGACAGAAGACGCGGTTATGTGTGAGACAATTAAAGATGCCGGGGATGATCCCGATGCAACCCATCAGGCACGTATTCAAAGCACGGTCCGGCTGTTGCCGACAACGGATATCCGAATTGATGGCGGCATTGGTGTTGGCCGTGTGACAAAGCCGGGGCTTCCAGTTCCGGTCGGAGAAGCAGCGATCAATCCTGTCCCGCGGAAAATGCTGCATCAAGTAATAGACGAAGTGACACAGCAGTATGGGATTAGCCAAGGGGTGGAAGCGGTCATTTCCGTACCGGATGGTGAGGAAATAGCGAAAAAAACATTGAACGGACGTCTCGGTATTATCGGTGGTATTTCCATTTTAGGAACAAGGGGTACCGTCGTTCCGTTTTCAAGCTCAGCCTATATGGCAAGTATTGTACAGGCGATCAGTGTTGCAAAGGCAGCAGGCTGTGATCATCTTGTCATTACAACAGGGGGGCGCAGTGAAAAATATGCGATGCAGCAATACCCGGAACTACCGGAGGAAGCCTTTATTGAAATGGGGGACTTCGTCGGTTTTACATTAAAGCATATAAAAAGACTGGGTATAAAAAATGTGTCTCTTGTCGGCATGATGGGCAAGTTTTCAAAAGTCGCACAAGGGGTCATGATGGTGCATTCCAAGAGCGCACCGGTAGATTTTCATTTTCTACAGCAGCTTGCCCGTAAGGCCGGAGCTCCCGAACCATTAGCAACAGAAGTGTTAGAAGCAAATACAGCCTCACAAGTGGGGGAATGGATGCTCGAACACAATGTACCGAAGTTTTTTGAAGAGCTCTGCAAAAGCTGCTGTTATCATGCGATTGCCCATGTGAAAGGTGGGGTGAATGTATCCACTTCGCTTTATTCCATGAAGGGTGAATGCTTAGGAAAGGCTGAAAATATAGATGAAATCGATGAAGATGATTGGAATCGGGGATAATGGGGCAGATGGACTCCTCCCTCAATATATATGCTGGATTGAAGACAGTGAAGTGCTTATCGGCGGAGAACGCCATTTAGCTTTTTTCCCTCATTATAAAGGAGAAAAAATAGTTTTAAAGGGTGGACTTGCAAAAATAGCAGACTATTTAATAGAAGAAACCCGTTCTGTCGTCATCCTCGCATCAGGTGACCCATTATTTTACGGCATCGGCGGTGTACTGGCGAAAAAGGTACCGCTTGAAATTTATCCTTATGCAAGTTCTGTGCAGCTTGCCTTTTCCCGTATGCAGGAGTCATGGCAGGATGCTTATATTACAAGTCTCCACGGCCGTTCAATCAAAGGCTTTGCCCAAAAAATTGATGGCTGTAAAAAAGTGGCCATTTTAACAGATGAGCTCAATACACCGAATGAAATTGCCAAGTACTTAAAGCATTTCGGCTTAACAGAATACGAAGCATTCGTAGCGGAAAATCTGGAAGGGGAAAATGAGCGCTGCAGCTTTTATTCATTAGATGAGATGGAACAGCAGTCATTTTCACCTTTAAATGTAGTAATTCTCCGACAAACAGCAAAACCTGCTGCTTATCCAATAGGCATTGAAGATGAGCTATTCAGTCAGCGAAAGCCGGATAAGGGCCTCATTACGAAAAAGGAAATCCGTGTGCTGAGTTTGCAGGCTATGCAGCTGACAAAACATAGCGTCATTTGGGATATTGGCACTTGTACAGGATCTATAGCGATTGAAGCCGGCAAAATTGCTCGTGAGGGAGCCGTATATGCAATCGAGAAAAATGAGGCTGATTTGGAAAACTGTCTGATCAATCAACAGCGTTTTCGCGTGGATATCACAACAAAGCATGGAAAGGCACCGGACGGCTTAGAGGAGTTTCCTGATCCGGATGCTATTTTTATCGGCGGTTCGGGCGGCGAGATGGACAAGCTGCTGACAGTTTGCATCGAGCGATTAAAAGAAGAAGGCCGCTTCGTGATGAATGTCGCTACGATTGAAAATTTATACAAAGCGGTTGAATGCTTAAAAGGGCTCGGCTGCCAGGTGGATATTCTCCAGGCGCAGCTGGCAAGAAGCAAACCGATTCTTGATATGACGCGCTTTGTGCCGTTAAATCCAATCTTCATTATTACTGCAACAAAGAAAGGAATAGAAAAATGACTAAATTCGGCGTGTTATATGGTCTTGGTGTAGGACCGGGAGACCCGGAGCTGATCACGGTGAAGGCTTTCCGTATGTTGAAGGAATGTCCGGTTATCGCCTATCCGAAAAAATTACGGGGCAGTAAAAGCTATGCTCAGCGGATCGTTGATGTATATATAAATCCCGCAGAAAAGGAAATGGTCGGGCTTGTTTTCCCAATGACAAAGGACGAGGAAGTGCTTAATCGGGAGTGGAGAAAATCGGTTGAAGAAATCTACCGTTATGTAGCTGCTGGAAAGGATGTAGCCTTTGTAACAGAAGGAGATCCGATGTTATTCAGCACATTTATTCATTTAATGAAGCTGATGCAGGAGCTTTATCCGGAAGTGCCTATTGAGACGATTCCAGGAATATCTTCCTTCAACGGTTCGGCAAACCGTCTTGGTATTCCGCTTGCAGACGGGGATGAGCATGTGGCAATGATTCCGGCACATGAAGACATGGATGCGATGAGAAAAGCAATTGAAGACCATGATGCTGTTGTATTTATAAAGGTAGCAAAGGTCATCGATGAAATGCTTGCGCTGTTAAAGGATATGGGTCTGTATAATCGGGCACATGTTGTCACAAAGGTCACGTCGGATGAAGAAATCATCTGGCAGCTGGATGATCTGGCTGGAGCTGAACTGAACTATTTATCATGTATGGTGGTGCGAAAATGACAAAGAAAATATGGATTGTCGGGGCAGGTCCGGGAGACCCGGATTTAATTACAGTGAAGGGCTTAAAGAAGCTGCAGGAAGCAGACGTCATTATGTATACCGATTCGCTGGTTAGTGAAGAGCTCATCGCACAAGGAAACCCGGCAGCGGAAATCATTCGGACAGCAGGCATGCATCTGCAGGAAATGGTGGATTGCATCATCGAACGTGTAGAGGATGGAAAGATGGTAGTCCGGCTTCATACGGGAGACCCGGCGATGTACGGGGCTACAATGGAGCAGGTAGCATTATTAAAGGAGCAGGGCATCGGCTATGAAATCATACCGGGTGTAAGCTCTGTTTTTGCCTCAGCTGCAGCTGTTGGCGCGGAATTGACAATCCCGGATTTGACACAGACACTTATTCTTACACGGGCAGAGGGACGTACACCTGTGCCTGAATTTGAGCAATTACATAAACTAGCCAGTCATCATTGTACGATTGCCTTATTTTTGAGTGCGACATTAACGAAAAAGATCGTGAAAGAATTGCAATCAGCAGGCTGGTCGGATGATACACCGGTAGCGGTGATTCAGCGGGCGTCATGGCCGGATCAAAAAATTGTGCGGACAACGCTTATTGAACTTGATGAAGCGATGCGTGTAAACGGAATCCGCAAGCATGCGATGATTTTAGCGGGCTGGGCACTCGATCCACATATCCACGAGAAGGAATATCGTTCAAAATTATACGATGAAACATTTACACATGGTTACCGAAAAGGTGTGAAAAAATGATTGAACTTCAAGAAGGGATGATCCCTGAAATTGTTGTAGAAAAACCATATGCCCTTGTAGCTATTACAAAACACGGGGTGGCACATGCCAGACGCTACGCTACGATGTTTCCTTATGTAGATGTGTATTACATGGAGAAGTTTTCATACGGTGATGAAGATCTGCGCGGCATCCAGCTTTTTACCGGTTCCGTTCGTATGCTGCTGCCGGCATTGTTCAAACAATATAAAGGAATGATTTTAATCATTTCGCTCGGTGCAGTCGTTCGCATGATCGCTCCGCTATTAATCGATAAAAAGGTAGATCCGGCAGTGCTTGTTGTAGATGATAAGGGCGAGCATGTCATCAGTGTAGTATCCGGTCATATCGGTGGTGCCAACGCATTGACGAAGGAAGTGGCAGAAGCAATCGGTGCGAAGCCTATTATAACTACTGCCTCAGATGTCCAAAAGACAATCCCTGTCGATTTGTTTGGAGCCCGCTTTGGCTGGGTGTGGGATGCAGATGACAAGCTGACGCCTGTCAGCGCCGCTGTTGTGAATGAGGAGCCGGTTGCCATCGTGCAGGAAACAGGTGAACGGGACTGGTGGATGCATGATACGCCAATGCCTGACAATCTACATATTTATGAGGCAATCGAGGATGCCGTTGCCGCACAACCAAATGCAAGCCTGTTGATCACAGATCGGATGTTAACGGAAAAAGAGCAGGTGCTCCTTGACAATGGTGTAATATACCGTCCGAAGTCTCTTGTAATAGGGATGGGCTGTAATCGCGACACTTCATTTGAAGAAGTGGAAAATGTGATTTTACAGACGCTGGAGGAGCTGCAACTATCGGTGAAAAGCGTAAAAGCACTGGCAACGATCGACCTGAAAAAGGATGAAGAAGCGTTCCTGCAGGTCACAGCTAAATATGGCTGGGAATTTGTCACCTATACGCCTGAACAATTAAATGAAATGCCGCTGCCAACCCCATCTGAAACGGTATTTAAATATACCGGGGCATACGGTGTCAGCGAACCAGCTGCTATGCGCTATGCAAACAGAACAGCATTAATCCTGCCAAAAAAGAAAAGCGGCAATACAACGATCTCGGTAGCCCGTTTATTATTTGAGGAGGAATCACATGAATAATCGATTTGTTTTGGCCGGTACCGGCAGCGGGGTCGGAAAAACGACCCTCACAATCGGTATTATGCGCGCTTTAATAGATAGAGGGTATTCTGTTCAGGGCTTTAAATGCGGTCCGGATTATATCGACCCTTCTTATCATACAGCGGTAACGAAGCGCCCCTCCCGGAATATTGACGGCTGGATGCTATCACATGGTGTCGTTCAGACAATTGTCAGCAGGGCTTCGAAGGATGCGGATGTTTCGATTATAGAAGGCGTGATGGGGCTTTATGATGGTAAGTCGCCCCTTGCGGATGCAGGTTCTACAGCGGAAATCAGCCAGATAACGAATAGCCCTGTTATTTTAATTATCAATGCGGCAAGTATGGCGCGCAGTGCAGCAGCCATTGTAAAGGGATTTCAGGAATTAAATAAAGAAACACAAATTGTCGGCGTCATCGCCAACCAGCTTGGCAGTAAAGGACACTTTGATATTGTCAAAGCAGCGATTGAGCAGGAATGTCATATCCCAGTGATCGGTTACTTGTTAAAGGGTGCTGTTGAACCACTGCCGAGCAGACATTTAGGGCTAATACCGGCGATTGAACGGGGAGAGCTTGATGAGTATTTTTCGGCCCTTGCACAAAAGGTGGAAGAGACGATCGATCTGGATCAACTGTTATCTATCACAAACGCTCCGGCTCTGTCAGAAGCGTCTGCAATTTTTGAAAAAAGCAATGCACAGGAAGTTCATATTGCAGTAGCAAAAGATGCTGCCTTTAATTTTTACTATCAGGAGAACCTTGAGCTGTTAGAAGCAGCAGGGGCTGTTTTGCATTATTTTTCACCGCTTGCTAATGAGCCTGTACCACAAAAGGCACAAGGACTTTATATTGGGGGCGGCTTCCCGGAGGAATTTGCGGATCAGCTCGCTTGTAATACAGTTGCCAATGAATCAATACGTGATGCTATCCGAAAAGGACTGCCGACTTTGGCGGAATGCGGGGGCTTTATGTATTGTACAGAAGCGATTGTCACTCGAAGCGGTAAGCGTGTACCGATGCTTGGCCTTATCCAAGGAGAGGTCGTCATGCAGGAACAGCGGGCAGCGCTTGGCTACCGTGAAATTACCGGAATGGCCGGTAATTTTTTGATCGGAGAAGAGGAAGAGGCAAAGGGGCATGAATTCCATTATTCCACATATGAAGGAGCCCATACATCACCGGCCTACTATACGAAGAGCCGCTTCCGTTCGCAGCAGGAAGGCTATTTACACGGCAATTTAGTAGCCGGCTATACGCATTTCCACTTTGCATCGAACCCTAAGCTGGCAGAAAACTGGGTGAAGGCTTGTAAGGAGGCATATAAATGAGTACTTATCCAATCTGTTTGAATCTTGATTATAAAAAAGTAGTAATTGTCGGCGGCGGGCATGTGGCGAGACAAAAGCTTCAATCGTTATTGCCGACAAAGGCAGAAATTATCATCATTAGCCCGACGATATTACCTGAAATAGAAGAATACATCCGTCAAGGTGCTGCTTCGTGGCATAAAAAAGAGTTTGAGGCAAGCGATTTGGACGGGGCTGCCTTAATTTTTGCGGTGACCAATAGTGAAGAGATTAACGATGCAGTAGAAGAGGCAGCACAGCATTGGCAGCTTTTAAGCAGAGCGGATGCGAAAGGCCGTGTAGATTTCATGAATCCGGCTGTCTTGCGGCGCGGAGACTTCCTGTTATCGGTCTCTACCTCAGGGGCAAGCCCGACGCTGACAAGAAAGGTAAAAGAGGAATTAGCTTCTATTTATGATGAAGCATATGAGCACTATGTAGCTTTTTTAAAGCAGGCACGAGTTGAGATAATGAATGCAATACAACAACCGGCAGAAAGAAAGCAGGCACTGCAGAAACTTGTTTCCCCAGACATTTTACAATGGATCCGGCAAGGAAACGAAGAGAAATGTCAGGAGTTTTTACAGCAGCTGTTAAAGGAGAAAACATGGTGAGTGGAAAGGTATATTTAGTTGGTGCAGGTCCTGGGGATCCGAAGCTTATAACTGTTTACGGGCTGGAATGTATACAACTTGCTGACGTGATCGCCTATGACCGGCTTGTCAACAAGGAATTATTAAAGCACGCAAAACCGTCAGCAAGGCTGATCTACTGCGGAAAAGAGCCTGGGAGGCATGGACTGATCCAGGATGAAATAAACGAGTTACTTGTAAATGAAGGATTAAAGGGGCATTGTGTTGTGCGTCTAAAAGGAGGCGACCCCTTTGTATTCGGCCGCGGTGCTGAAGAGGCAGCTGTCTTAAAAAAGGCTGGTGTCCCGTTTGAGATTGTACCGGGTATTACAGCCGGTATTGCCGCTCCAGCATATGCGGGGATACCGGTAACCCACCGTGATTTTGCGACAAGCTTTGCCATCGTTACCGGTCATGGAAGAGCCGAAAAAGGACAGGATTTTTTAGATTGGGGTTCCTTAAAAGGAATCGATACGATCGCTTTTTATATGAGTGTCGGAAATATCGACCATATCGCAGCACAGCTGATTCGTCACGGCAAGTCTTGTGATACACCTGTTGCAGTCATTGAGTGCGGAACGATGGAAGCGCAGCGTACATTAACAGCGACACTTGAAACGGTTGCCGCTTGTATTCATAACGAGAATATACGAAATCCTGCGATGATTCTTGTGGGGGATGTCGTGAAAGTAAGAGAGCAAATTCAATGGCATAAAGAAGGGGTGATCAGTATATGACAGTACTTGATACATTAAAACAGCGCCGGGCAATCCGCCAGTATGAGCAAAAGCCGGTGGAACGCGAAAAAATAGAACAGTTATTACAGGCAGCTACCTATGCGCCAAATGATCGTATGCGTGAGCCGTGGCATTTTTACGTGCTGCAGGGGGACAGTCTGAAACGTTATGAAGAAATGGCAGCAGCTTATTTAGAGGAGCGCTTTCCAACGAAGCCCCATCTAGTCGAAAGCTCGCTTGCAGTTGTGCAGACGACCCCTCTTGTCATCGTTGTTACTGCTGATACAGTAGAAGGTGACGAGGGAGCAACAAAGGACAATGAATTCGCTGTCTGCAGTGCCATCATGTCAATGTGGCTGACAGCAGAGGAGCTTGGATTGGGATTCGTATGGCGAACGCGTGGTGTCGGCCTTGTCCATGACGAGCGGATGCATCAATTTATCGGTGCAACGGAAAATCAGCGTGTCATCGGAACACTGTTTATCGGTTATCCGGCCGAAACGCCTGCTGCTGAAAAAAAACGGACTCACTTCAGTGAAAAGACGACTTGGCTTTAGGAGGAATAACGTTGACGAAAAAAGGATTATTGCTTGTTTATACAGGAGATGGCAAGGGAAAAACGACCGCTTCACTCGGTGTAACAATCCGGGCGATTGGTCGTGGCATGACTGTGAAGTATCTGCAGTTTATTAAATCACCGGAGCGTACTTATGGCGAGCAGATTGCACTTCGCAAGCTTGGGGTTGAAACAGAACAGCTCGGTATCGGTTTTACATGGACGAAGACACCGGAAGAGCATCGGGCTGCACTAAAAAAAGCTTGGGAAAAAGCGAAGCTTGCGCTGCAGGATGAATCTACTGATTTACTGGTGTTAGATGAGCTGAACAATGCCCTTGCGATTACGAAATTCCCGATTGATGATGTGCTGCCGCTTACAGAAGTTATTGAAGCAATTGAAAACCGCCCATCACATATGCATGTTGTCATTACAGGGCGCTCCGCCAACCCTGCAATTATTGAGCTCGCCGATCTTGTATCGACAATTGAGCCGACAAAGCATTACTATGCCGACCAGGACCGGGCAGCGGTTAAAGGACTTGAGTTTTAATGAAAGCTATTATGATTCAAGGAACAGCCTCAGATGTAGGGAAGAGTGTTGTTTGTACGGCCCTGTGCAGAATATTGGCAAACGACGGTTTCAAAGTGGCACCATTCAAATCGCAAAATATGGCGCTTAATTCCTATATTACAGAAGACGGCGGGGAAATTGGACGTGCCCAAGGTGTGCAGGCGGAAGCGGCAAGAACGACGGCCACTACCGATATGAACCCTATACTGCTTAAGCCAAAGGGCGATATGGTATCAGAAGTTATTGTGCACGGGAAACATTTTAATAATATTGATGCGGTAACCTACCGGGAGCAGTTTGTTGAAATGCTTATGCCGAAAGTTAGAGAATCCCTTACACGTTTAGCAGCATCCTATGATGTGCTTGTACTGGAAGGGGCAGGCAGTCCGGCGGAAATCAATTTAAAGAAGCGCGACATTGCCAATATGCGGATGGCTCACGAAACGGATGCAGCCGTTATATTGGTAGCTGATATCGAGCGGGGTGGTGTTTTTGCGTCCCTGGTCGGTACACTGATGCTGCTTGATGAGGACGAAAGAGTCCGTGTGAAAGGCATTATCATCAATAAATTCCGCGGCATGAAGGAACTGCTGGACAGCGGAATCGACTGGCTGGAGGAGTATACGAATATTCCGGTTCTTGGTGTTATTCCGCATATTGATGTTCAAATTGAAGCAGAAGATTCGATGGCGCTATCAAGCTTGCGTTTGAAAAAGCCAAAAACGGAAGAGTTCCTGATTGATGTAGCCGTTATTTGTTTCCCGCGTATTTCGAATTTTACAGATATCGATCCTTTGATGGATGAACCGCATGTTGGGGTTCGATTCGTTAAATCGGCTGCCGAATTGAAAAAGCCGACCGTTATCATTCTGCCGGGTACGAAAAATACAGTAGAAGACTATGCGTGGATGGTATCAACGGGATTAGCTGCTGCCATTCGTCAGGCAACACAAAAAGGCAGCTATATTTTCGGCATTTGCGGAGGCTATCAAATGCTTGGCGAGACATTGATTGATGAACAGGCGATTGAAGGAACTGGCGGTTTGACAAAAACATTAGGTCTGCTGCCCCTTGAAACAATATTCGTTCCTGAAAAGCAAACGGTACAAGTATCAGGAAAGCTTTCAACAGGTGAAGCAGTATCAGGCTATGAAATCCACTTAGGTCGTACAACGGCCACACATTCGATCCAGCCTTTTGTCCAGCTGCACGACGGCCGGACAGATGGAGTACGGAGCGACGGTGACCGGATCATCGGCACATATTTACACGGCATTTTCCATAACAGGCAATTTACAAGAAATTATTTCAATAATATTCGGCGGGAAATGGGGCTTTCTGTTATTGAAGGCGACGTGCAAAGCGAAGAGGAACGCCGGGAGCAGGCATATGAAATGCTTGACCGGCATATACGGCAGCATCTGAATATGGAGCTTATTTATTCATTGATAACATAATATGTCGTTCGGTGTAGTGAGCGCTACTTAAAAGGGAAGTGTGATGAAAATTCACCACGGTACCCGCCACTGTGACACGGAGCAGCAAATCAGCACCACTGCATATTGCGGGAAGGGATTTGCCTAGCGGTGATGTGAAGTCAGGAGACCTGCCGAACAGACGTGAAATGTACCCACGGGATTATGGGAAGCATTGTACTACATACATAGTGCTTGCTTTTCTACATGTAGATATCCCGCTGTCTACATGTGTTTTTTTATAAAGTAAAAACTGAATTATATGATAGGTAGAGGCTAATGGTTGCTGTACCTGTCAAGTTTCGTAAGCATGCGGAAGAAACAAAGAAATTCATAGACCGGGAACCTGATGAACCGTGACCGATTATAAAAAAGAAAGGAGAGGACGAAATGAAAGGACCATTGGCAATTGATTTTGAAAAGCTGTGGCAGGAAGGCATGCATGATTGGCAAGGCCAAATGCCGAAACGGATGGTGGATGATACGCTGGAAGAAGCATTTTGGGCCCAGTCCATGAAGAAAAAATCATACAAGCAAACAGACGAACATGCATCGCCGATTTATCAGGCGATGAAGCAGTATATAAGCCCTGATGATACAGCGATCGAGATTGGCCCGGGATGGGGAAACTATACATTTCCCCTGGCGAAAGATACTGCAGCATTGACATGTGTGGACGCTTCTGCAAGTGTACTTACCTATTTAAGCCAATATTTCGTGGAAGACTCAAATGTCCAATTCGTTCATGCGAAATGGGAGGAGGCAGAGCTTGAGCCTCACGATCTTGTTATTGGAGTGAATTGCTTTTACCGGATGTACAATATGCTCGAACCGCTGAAGAAAATGAACGAGCTGGCGAAAAAAAGAGCGATCATCGGGATGACAACAGGCCCGATCCAACCGCATTACAAAGTATTGGATGAACAGTTTGGCTATTCGATTAAATATCCTAGAAGAGATTATATTGAAATACTGAATATGCTGTACCAGCTTGGCATCTATGCGGATTGTCAAATGCTTTCTCTAGAGCGTACCTATACGTATGAAACAAAAGAACAGCTGCTCGCGGCACAAAGTAAGAAAATACTCGATGAAACGTTCGATTGGAAGCATGTCGAACAGGCACTTGAGCCATTTATTGAAGAAACATGCGATGGCTATTGTTACCGCCATCCATTTTATGCTGCGATCCTTTCATGGACACCGGTAAAGCTATCTGCCGGAAAGACCCGATATGAAAAAGAGATTTAATACAGTCATGTTTGTTTTAGGCGTAGTCCTTCTACTGGCAATGACAGCAGCCGTGATGGTTGGCTCAGTTGATATAACGCCGCTCGTCATTTGGCAAGTAGTCCTTTCTCATTTTGCTATTGATTTAGGGGTAGAGCCAACAAACGCACAAGCCATTATCATCTGGGAGATTCGTGTTCCCCGTGTCATACTGGCAGCCGTTGTGGGAGCGGGTTTGGCAATCAGCGGGGCGGCAATTCAGGCACTTGTTCGAAATTCTATTGCCGATCCTTACATTTTAGGGGTGTCTTCCGGTGCTTCAGTCGGCGCAACATCTGTCATTCTGTTCGGGGCATTCAGCTTTTTCGGTATGTATGCGCTCTCTCTTGCAGCGTTTTTAGGGGCGATGATAGCAGTATCCATTGTGTTTTTATTGGCCCGCGTAAACGGACGCACATCTGTCGTACGGCTGCTGCTTGCTGGAATTGCTATCTCTCTTGTCTTCTCAGCTGCTACGAATTTTATGCTGATGACCTCTAAAGAAGACGGCGGCATTAAAGCGGTGATGCACTGGATGCTTGGTAGTCTGGCTGGGGCTAAATGGAGCAATATCGGTATTCCTGTCATTGTCTTTGCCATCGTGTTTATCCTGTTAAACATATATTACAGACAATTAAATGCCCTTCTGATGGGAGAAGAAACAGCAGCGACCCTCGGTTTATCAATCGAAAAATTCCGTTTCGTCATTATTGTGCTTGTTTCATTATTGACGGGTGTCCTCGTTGCTGTTAGCGGGTCGATCGGATTTATCGGCCTCATTATTCCGCATATCGTTCGCATGATAGTCGGTTCAAATTATAAATATGTATTACCGATGAGCGCTCTTATTGGAGCAGTTTTTCTTGTTTGTGCAGATGCCTTTGCGAGATCGGTCATTTCACCGGAAGAAATGCCAATTGGAATTATAACGGCATTATGCGGCTGTCCATTCTTTATTTGGATGCTTCGTAAACAAAGTTATTCGTTTGGGGATGGTGAATAGAGAATGTTGGATGTACAGCATATTTCCTACAAAATTCAGGACAAGCAAATCTTAAAGGATATTTCCTGCTCCATTCAAAAAGGGGCCTTCATCGGCTTGGTTGGGCCGAATGGCAGTGGAAAATCAACGTTGTTAAAGCTGATGTACCGCTATTTCAAACCAACAAACGGTTTTGTCGTAATGGATGAACAAGATATATGGAAAATTCCTGAAAAGCATTATGCAAAAGAAGTCGCTGTCGTCAGTCAGGAATCACCGGTAATATTTGATTTTACTGTAAGGGAACTTGTCCTGATGGGCCGGACACCCCATAAAAAGCTGTTCGCTCGCGATACGGAAGAAGATATGCGGATTGCAGATGAATGCATGGCACTTGCTGATATAACACATTTAGCAGACCGCCAGTTCAGCAATTTATCCGGCGGAGAGAAAAAACGTGTAACCGTAGCACGAGCACTTGCCCAGCAGACGGATGTTCTCATTTTGGATGAGCCGACAAACCACTTGGATATCGAGCACCAGCTGCAATTGATGGATTTGATTCATAGTTTGCCGATTACAATCATTGCTGCTTTGCATGATTTAAATTTAGCTGCTGCCTATTGTGATGAATTAATTGTATTAAAGGATGGCACAGTTCGCTATACCGGAACACCGGGAGAAGTATTGACAGCTGAAAAGATAAAGGAAATTTTTTGTGTTGATGCTGTCATTAAAACCGACGAGCAAACAAAAAGGCCACATATACAATATAAGTCGAAAAGATGGAAAGAAGGGAAACTAGATGAAGCTGAATAAAATTTGGCCGGTATTTTTAACCTTGCTTCTGCTTACGGCATGTGGAAGTGACGGTGAAGTAAAGGATGCCGCTGCTAACGAAGATCAGAACACGTCCGCGGAAGCCGTCCTTATCGAAAATGAAGGAATGGTCCAGGAATACAAGGAAGCACCAGTAAAAGCAATTTCTTTAAATCAGCACGTGACGGAAATTATGCTGGCATTAGGACTTGAGGAATCGATGGTCGGTACTGCCTACTTGGATGATGAAATCTATGAACCGCTGCAGGAAGCATACGAGAAAGTACCTGTATTAGCAGAGCAGTATCCGACAAAGGAGCAGGTAATCGCGAGCGGAGCGGATTTTTTATACGGTGGCTGGAGCAGTGCTTTTGATGAAAAAAGTATCGCTTCCCAGGAGGAGCTATTAGAGCTGGGAATCCATACATACCTGCAGTCATCATCTGCTATGATTGCCCCGACTCTGGAAGATATTTATACGGATATTCGAAATATCGCCAAAATATTCAGAGTGGAAGAGCGGGGAGAAACGCTTATTTTTCAAATGACGAATGATATTGAAA
>DEQA01000346.1 GCA_002359075.1 Planococcaceae bacterium UBA3378 | reverse complement strand
CCAGGTTCAATCACTCCACACACTAACTTCAAAGCTGAAGTTTATGTATTATCAAAAGAAGAGGGTGGACGTCACACTCCATTCTTCTCTAACTACCGTCCTCAGTTCTACTTCCGTACAACTGACGTAACAGGTATCTGTATGTTACCAGAAGGCGTTGAAATGGTAATGCCTGGCGATAACATCGAAATGACTGTAGAATTAATCGCTCCAATCGCTCTTGAAGAAGGTACTAAATTCTCTATCCGTGAGGGTGGACGTACTGTAGGCGCTGGCGTTGTAGCTTCTATCCAAAAATAATTTTAGCTTATGCTAAAATTTTAAAAACCTTGAGAGGACGCTCTCAAGGTTTTTTATTTATATTGGTAAAACTAACAATATAAGGGTTTTTGTAGTATTCTTAGTGTGAGGAGGCGAAAAAATGAAAGTATTTTTAATAGAAGATGATCCATCAATTTTTGAGCAAATACAGGAGCGCTTTGCCCAGTGGTCAATTGTAGTGGTGGCACCGGGTGATTTTCAAAAGGTGATGGATGACTTTCTAGCAGAACAGCCCCAATTAGTCATTATTGATATTCAGCTGCCCGCATTTGACGGGTTTCACTGGTGCCGGGAAATACGCACCATCTCAAAAGTACCGATTCTCTTTCTCTCCTCCCGGGACCATCCAATGGATATGGTCATGGCTATGCAAATGGGAGCAGATGACTTTGTCCAGAAGCCATTTCATATGGATGTGTTAATTGCAAAGGTTCAGGCGTTATTGCGCCGTACATATGATTATAAAGAACAGCCTATGGAGATCATTCGCTGGAACGGCGCCGTTCTTGATTATGACCGGGCGCTTGTTACCTATAATGAGGAGCAAATTGAGCTGACGAAAAATGAATTATTCATATTGAAAATCCTTTTGAAAGCGAGCAATCAAATTGTGTCACGGGATGAGCTGATGCGAAAGCTGTGGGATGATGAGCGGTTTGTAAACGACAATACGTTAACGGTGAATGTCAACCGGCTGCGGCAGCGGCTGGGAGAAATCGGCCTCGAAGATGTGATCGTTACGAAAAAGGGTCTCGGCTACATGGCGGTGGAAAAGTGATGATCTGGTTGTTTTTGAAGGAGCATGCCTCGTGGATCATTTTTTTCTTCGTTGCTCTTATTTGGTCGAATGTGGCCATTGCCCTGGATGCCGGGTTTTCTGGTGTTTCCATCGTTTATTTTAATACCATCCAGTTCGTCCTCTTTATTTTGTTTTTAGGCTGGCGTTTTATCAAGGATCGTAAGGCAGTACAGACATTATTGGACAGTACCGTTATGGAAGATATTAAATTGGACCTATCTGCCTTCCAAAGACTTTATATGGAGCGGTTTCTAAAAGAGCTGGAGGAAAAGGCACAGAAAATTAGTGAATTAAGTATCCAAAGGCAGGAAGAATCAGATGATTTGCTTGCATGGGTACATGAAATGAAAACGCCACTGACAGCTATCAAATTGATGATTGAACAGGTGGAGGAGGGAAAGCTGCGTACAAAGCTGGAGCAGGAATGGCTTCGTATTTATTTACTGCTCGACCAGCAGCTTCATCAAACACGGCTGCTGACAATCGAACAGGATAATCGCCTGGAGGATGTAGAGCTGAGACAGGTCGTATATAAAGAGATTCGGAATTTCCAATCGTGGTGTATAGAAAAAGGAATAGGCTTTGAAGTGGAAGAACTTCATCAAACGATCAAAACAGATGCTAAATGGCTGGGGTTTATCATAAGGCAAGTGCTATCTAATGCTATTAAATACAGCCCGGAAAATGAAATGATTCATATTACGCTTCACAAAGATCAGGGAGGGCACCTTGCTCTTCATATTCAGGACTTTGGAATGGGGATTAAAGCAGAGGATCTTCCAAGAGTTTTTAAAAAGTCTTATACAGGGTCCGTCGGCAGAGAGTCATCTGCCGCAACAGGTATGGGCTTATATTTGGCTAAAAGTGTAGCCGCTAAATTAGGGATCAGCCTGAAGATCAATTCAACAGTAGGAAAAGGAACAATTGTAATCATCCAATTTCCCGCTGAAAATGCATATGACCAATCTTACGGTATGTGACGAAATTGTCACGTACCGTTTTGCTTTTGTCATGTAAAACAAACGAAACAAAACAATCTTCCCTGTAAAATGTAGATAGAAATTAGAAAGAGAGGGGTTTTCAGGTGAATATTTTAACAGCGCGAAAAGTGCGTAAAGTATACGGGAAGAAGTCAACAGCCCAAGAAGTACTAAAAGGAATTGACCTGGATGTAGAAAAAGGGGAATTCGTAGGCATTATGGGCCCATCAGGTTCGGGGAAGACAACACTGCTGAATGTACTTTGTTCGATTGATAAGGTAACGGAAGGGATCGTGGAAATCAACAGTCAGCATCTTCAAAGAATGAAGGAGAGAGAGCTGGCTAATTTCCGTCGGGATGAGCTGGGGTTTATTTTTCAGGACTATAACTTACTTGATACATTAACAGTAAAGGAGAATATCCTGCTGCCATTATCGATTAAGAAAATCCCGAGGGCAGCCGCCGAAGCAAGATTTCAGGAGCTTGTCCGCATTTTGGATATTGAAGGCATTGCCAATAAATATCCGAATGAAATTTCAGGCGGCCAGAAGCAGCGTACATCGGCTGCCCGTGCATTAATTACAAAACCTTCCATCGTCTTTGCTGACGAACCGACAGGAGCGCTAGATTCGAAGGCGGCAACAGCGCTCTTAAAAAACCTGGAGGATATCAATCATCAGCAGCAAGTAACAATCATGATGGTAACACATGATGCGGTGGCAGCGAGCTTCTGCTCGCGCGTGCTGTTTTTAAAGGACGGCGCATTGTACACAGAGCTATACCGCGGAGAGAAAGCGCGCAATGAGTTTTTCCAGCAAATTTTAAGCACGCAAAGTGTGCTGGGTGGTGACGGCTATGAGTCTTAACCAACTCGTTTTCCGCAGTATGTTGAAAAATATGAAGCAGTACTTTCTCTATTTCTTCGCACTTATTTTCAGTGTGACGCTGTATTTTTCATTCGTCACCTTGCAGTACAATCAGGCAGTAATTGAACAGACATCTAACAGCGGTACGGCTTCTGCAGGCTTTGAGGCAGCTACTTATATGCTGTACTTTATCGTCCTGTTCTTCGTGCTGTACGCAAATCATTTATTTATAAAGCGCCGCAGTAAAGAAATCGGTATGTATCAGCTGATCGGGATGACAAAGGGGCTGATTTTCCGCCTTATCGCACTAGAAAATATCGTGCTGTTTGCAGGAGCTGTAGTAAGCGGGATGGTGTTTGGCTTTTTAAGCTCTCGGCTATTTGCCATGATCCTACTGAAGCTGCTGGAGCAAAATGCTGTAGTGGAGATGACGCTTAGCAGGGAAGCGATAGTGAAAACGGCTGTAGTGTTTGCTATTCTACTCGTAATCATTCTGCTGCAGATGGCTTGGATGATCAGACGTGTGACACTCCTTAACTTATTTACTGCTTCAAAGCAGGCGGACGAGCGCGTAAAGCGTTTCAGTCCTTTCAAGATGATTATCGGGGCAATTGGTATTGGGTTGATTGTATATGGCTATTATGCATCGACGAAACTGTTTGATATGAATTCAGCGGCTAATCTGTTTTTAAATATGCTTATTATTTTGGCAACAACAATCGGCGGTACATTTCTTGTCTTCCGTTTCTCTGTTTCGTTTGTCATGAATTTACTTCGGCTGAGGAAAAATGGACATTTATCGACCGTGGATGTAGTGGCGGTTACACCGATTATGCACAGAATGAAAGGGAATGCAAAATCGCTGACGCT
>DEQA01000046.1:4652-7406 GCA_002359075.1 Planococcaceae bacterium UBA3378 | reverse complement strand
GGATTGAATGCTGATAAGGAAACGATATGGCGTACCGGAAATTATGAAACCGGATTTGAATCCGGCTATGTACAGAATGCAGAAAGCCCGGAAACAGAGAACATTGAATATGAGCTGACGCTGTTTAAGCCTGATGAGACGGTGTCTTTTGTAGAGCCGTATACAGTAGTATATAACGGTTCGGGAGCAGAGGAAGCCATTATTCGGTTTATCTATGAAGAGGTCAAACAATTTGATGTGGAGCTACGCGGCTATGAATGGAAGGATAAAGGTAAGACCCTCGTTCTTGATTTAGGAGAGGGGTTGGAACAAATACAGGGATCAACAGGGGGAATGATGTATGCCGGGACAATCACAAAATCTTACTTTGCCCGCTACCCGGAGCTTCAGACAATTATCTTTACACATTATCACTCATTTGAAAGCAAGCTCGATCATTTCGCAATAGGTTTTCCTTACGTACGAGAGTAGAAGAGAAAGGGAGGCGTGTAATAGACGCCCCCCTCTATTATTAGCTTTCACCACTTATCCTATTTTCTGCCTCGGCCGCTTTTCTTGCTAGCTTTTCTGCTTTTTTGCGCTCCCGTAAAGCACGGAAAAAGTCTGTTAGAATGTGTCCGCATTCCTCTGCGAGTACCCCCTCTGTTACTTCACATTCATGATTAAAGCGAGGATCATTCAAAAGGCGATATAAGGAATCCACACAGCCTGCTTTCATGTCTCTTGCCCCGTAAACGATACGAGGAACACGAGATTGCAGGATAGCCCCTGCACACATAGGACACGGCTCCAAGGTCACATAAAGCGTCGTTTCCTCAAGACGCCAGCTTCCTATTTTTTCACATGCCTGCTGGATGGCCATCAGTTCGGCATGTGTCACCGCATTTTGTGTTGTTTCCCGCCGGTTTGATGCAGAGGCGATGACTTCCCCCTTATATACGATGACTGCTCCAATCGGCACTTCCCCAAGCTCTCGTGCCTTTTTTGCTTCTTCTAATGCCAGCTGCATAAACTGGCGGTCCTGTTCAAATACGTCCATCTTCATCGCTCCTTACATGTCAGTGTAGCATTGCTTTTCCCCTTGTTCCACTAGTAACTCGTGGTAAGATGAAAGGAAGGAGGAATCCATATGTATCCACCATTTGAGACATTATCCGAAGCTGATGCCTATTTTCAACGGGAACGGTTATTGTGTGAAATAAACTATGAAGAAAAGCTGACAATATTAGCTTCAAATAAAAAAAACGTCCTGCTGACTTTAAAGGAAAGATATGAACGACAAGTTGAGACATTGAAAAAGCAGACAATAGAACGGAAACAAGAGCTGGAGCGTAATAACAAAAAGGCAAGGCAACAGATTGAATTATTGTTCAAAAATAAAAAAGAAACGATTTTGCAAAAACATGAAGAGCAAAGACAGCAATGGATTGCGAAGATCACGAAGAAAAAAGAACTGTATTGGCAGGAGAAAATAGAGCAGGAGCGCACTTTGTTTGAGGAGTTTACAAAAGCTGAAAAGGACGCTTTAGCTCATTATGAGCAGCTGGCAGTGCTGCGAGAGGAATTCATCGAAAGTTTTGAAAAAATAAATATAGAGTTTGAAGAGGATATAGAGGAATTGCAGGATACGATGGAAGCAAAACTTGATGAGTGGGAGCTGTCGTTTGAAGAAGAACTGGAGTTACTGGAGGAAACGGCAGAAGCAAGCTATGAAAAATTAGCGGATCAATTTGAAGAAGCAATCGAAAGCCTGGAAGAAGAAGGGGAAGAGGAACAAGAGCGTCTTTATGAGGAATCAATCGTAAAGGAAGAGGAAATAGAGAAAAGGTTTGAGCGGGAGCTTGAAAAAATGGAGGAGCAGTTGGAGGAGCAAATAAGAGAGCTGGAAGAGCGGCAGGAAGAAGTATTTAAATTATTCAAGTAAGGAACATTAAAAAAAGAATATTTCATCTATTAAAAATGGAATAGTTTGTTTTGTTGAGGGTTTAAAACGTGTGTTAAAATAAAAAGCACTGACTAATAAAAAGGGGGAACTTTACGTGTCGGTGCCGTTTATTACAGTGGAAGGTCCGATTGGTGTAGGGAAAACGTCTTTATCTAAGGCGATTGCCGGCACATTTGGCTATCATCTATTAAAGGAAATCGTTGATGAGAATCCATTCTTAGGGAAATTTTACGAAAACATTGACGAGTGGAGCTTTCAAACTGAAATGTTCTTCCTGTGTAATCGTTATAAACAGCTTTCGGATATAAATCACCACATTTTAGCGAATCAATCACCTGTTGTAGCGGATTATCATATCTTCAAAAACCTCATTTTTGCCAAGCGTACATTAAAGCCTGCAGAATATGAAAAATATGAGGCTATTTATAAGATCTTAACGGCGGACATGCCTGTACCGAATATGGTTATTTATTTGCATGCAAGCATTGAAACGCTGATGAGCCGAATTGCGAAGCGAGGCCGGGAATTTGAAAAAATGATTTCCAGAGAATATATGGAGCAGCTTGCAGCAGACTATCATGAATTTATAGGGTATTTCGAAAAAATGCACCCGGAGATACCGGTGATTCGATTAAATGGAGATGAACTTGATTTTGTCGAGCGCAAGGAAGACTTGGCCTATATTTTGCAATTAATTGAGGAAAAGCTATCAAAGAGGAGTATAGTAGAACAATGAATTTACGTGAGAAGTACGGCATTCCTGCAAATGCAGTAATTACGATTGCCGGTACAGTAGGAGTAGGGAAATC
>DEQA01000046.1:0-4468 GCA_002359075.1 Planococcaceae bacterium UBA3378 | reverse complement strand
TCTATCTATGAAGATACAGGTATTTTTGCAAAAATGCATTATGATAAAGGGACAATGAGCCCGACGGATTATGAAACGTATACAAATCTTTTCGATGCAATGGTGATGACACCGTACTTCCCGCATCCGGATTTGCTCGTCTACTTAGAAGGACCGATTGACCAGATTATAGCGCGTATCCAAGAGCGCGGCCGTGCCATGGAGCAGCAAACATCAAATGATTACTGGTATGAAATGCATGAGCGGTATGAAAATTGGATCAACAGCTTTAATTCCTGCCCTGTCCTGCGTTTGGATATCAATGACTATGATCTCGTCAAACAGCCATCGCAAATTGAAGGAATCATTGAGCGTATCGGCTATATGCTGCAGCAGACAAGCCATTTACGTAAATAGGCTGCTGTAATGGTTTTATCCAAATATTATCTTTTTGATGCCAAAGAAGTCCCGGAAAAATTTCTAGGACTTCTTCTTTTTAGGGTCTTCAACAAAATTTTGAGATGACAAACTGGTATGATTACAAGTTGATTGAAATGGCGGCTCCTTGGAGATCAGCACGTGCTTAAAAATCCAATGGTTTCGAGGTCTCTCCCCTAAATCATTTAGTTGGAGCCGTGCCCCGAAGAAAGCGTCCAGCCAGAACGGAAATCAACGCCATGCTACGGTGATGAATCTCTTTTTTAATGAAATATAGTATTTCTAAAAGAAAGCCGGGGTGTAAAATCATTACACCCCGGCTGTTTTTAAATGCCTAACTGTCTGAAATATTCATCCATATTTTCCTCTGTCACAATATAGAGCAAATCAGAAGGCTCACGCCGTTGAAGTTCTTTTGCCACAAGATCCCCAATCGATGGATAGAAGTGATACAAATCAAAGAAATTTGCATGGTTGCGTGTTACATCATTATAGGCATGGAACGAATAGGCCGCACCGAAAATATCAACAATATCAGCAATATACTGCTTATAGATCGGCTGGATCTGCGGATTTTCCAAGGTCATTTGGAGACGTTCTGCCGGCATTAAATCAGTGAACACGACGAAGTCTGCCTTCGGAAATGCTGCTTTAATCTCCTCTAGATAGCCGCGGTAGTTGGGGTCATATACCCAATCAGGGCCATTTGCTGTACGTTCTGCCATCTGATTTTTGAAAAACTCAATACGTTCATTAATGTCTTTTCCCGGATAGGAAGTAGAAACCTCCAACTCCCGGTTGTACGTTCGCGGACTTTCCGAGTAATTCGCTTTGGAAATTTCATAATTGTCCTTCGCCTGATCGTACGTTTCTTTTGAGAACAGACTTGTAATTGGATAAAAAGGACGTTCCGATTGATCGAAGAACGACTCTGCATCGCTAAAGACAGGGCCATAATACAAATCATGCGAACGAACTGTCAATTCCATATAAATCGTTTTGAAAGGCTTTTTATTTTTCTGTTGGGCATATTGCATATAATCCAGGTATTCTGTAATATGCAGGCTGCTTAAACCGTAATGAAAAACATTTTCCTCAAAATTAGAGGCATTAATATAGGTTGTCCGGCTTGTGCCGATCATCAAACTATCAAAATTCATATCATGAGCATTTATCCAGTTTGTTTTTTGTATACGTTCATTGAATCCAATTTGATAGTCGTTATATTCATTGCTATGATCAAAGTTCCATAACGGGTCGATGTAGTAGTTGTAGGCCATCAC
Organism: Planococcaceae bacterium UBA3378; assembly: GCA_002359075.1. Classification (GTDB taxonomy): domain Bacteria; phylum Bacillota; class Bacilli; order Bacillales_A; family Planococcaceae; genus Lysinibacillus_B. The sequence goes on along the minus strand of DEQA01000046.1, from coordinate 2,768 downwards.
ACCCCCGACCGGGATTCCAAGAACGACAAGGCTGACAAGTACAAGCTTGGTCAGCCAAATATGTGGTTTCATCAAAATCCCCCCTAGAAGTTAAAGTAAATAAAGACGCTGCTTTTCTTTACATAGAATATGGTTGCCAGCAAAATAATAGCTAAAAACTGGATATACCAGATGTGCAGCCAGTTGAATCGGAAGCGCTCCAACAGCTGGATGGAGTTTTTCGCAAAGAAGCAGATTCCCAGTGTAAGCAATAGGCTGCCGATTAGAATAAACGGCGTGTTTAATGCATATCCCCATACTTCAATTGCTGCTGCATCCGCAAAAATAGCGGAAGGGGCAGAAAGGAATGCTTTTAAGCTTGTTATATCCGGCGAGAACAAAGTGCCGAACAGATGATGGGCTTGCTCTACACTTGATGAACGGAAATAGACGCGTGCCAAAATGATGAATAAGAATGTCATGAACCACGCCACTACATAAGGAAGCTGAATACGGCCATATTTTATGAAGAGGCGCACAGTAACAGAAGCTACCCCGTGCAGCATCCCCCAAATAATAAAGGTCCAACCCGCTCCATGCCAAAAGCCGCTAATGAAAAAGACAATGAGGATATTCACCATAGTGATCCATTCCCCTTTGCGGCTGCCCCCTAGTGGGAAGTAGACATATCTTGTTAAAAAGCGGTTCAATGTCATATGCCAGCGTCTCCAGAAATCCGGGATGTTACGGGCCTTGTAAGGCGAATTGAAATTGATTGGTATATGTATATTGAACATAAGTGCCAATCCAATCGCCATATCACAGTATCCGCTAAAGTCGAAATACAGCTGTACTGTATAAGCGATAATAACAAACCATGCTTCTGCGAACGTCAAGCTCTCGTAGTTATTAAAACCATCTGTCACCCATAGGGCAAATGTATCGGCAATAACAATTTTTTTCACTAATCCGATCAGAAAGATGAAAGAGCCTTTTGATACATTCTCCAGGTTAATCCGCTTTTTCGCCGGATCTTCATAATCCGGCATCACATCCTTGTGATTGACGATTGGCCCGGCAATCAATTGGGGAAAGAACGTACTGAATATCATATAAGAAGATAATTTGGAATGTGTAATTTCCCCCCGGTAAATATCCACTAAGTACGCAATCTGCTGGAATGTGACAAAGCTGATCCCGAGCGGCAGTGCCAGATATAGTAGGTCCAGATTTTGATCAAATATCCAATTATAGTTTTCTATAAAGAAATCGGCATATTTAAAATAACCTAATAATAGTACATTAAAGAGAATCCCTATTGTTAAAATAGTTCTTCTATAAGAGCGCGCTTTGATCAGCACATGGCCAAGCCCGAAGTTTACAGCCATTGAAAATGAAATTAAGTATAGAAATTTGATTTCAAAGTAGCTGTAGAAATACAGGGAAGCTGCTACTAAAAATAAAGTAGAAATGTCTTTGTTTTTCAATTTACCTAATAAAAAATAAACGCAAAATACGATGGGTAAAAATACAAAAGCAAAGACAAAAGAGTTAAAAAGCAAGAAAACCTCTCCTATCTTTTACGGTAGAAATGTAGAACGTTCTTATTATAACATTTAGTAAAAAAAAAACTATGAGCTGTATTATGCTCATAGCTGAATGGTTATTTCAATACAAGTGCCACAATGATGAATGGTACGACTATGAACAGCATGACACCAAAGCTCCACAGCACCTGTTTGGCGGGAGATAAGTTTTTTGGCTTTATACTGATGGATTCATACAGTTCGTTAATGGCCCGCTGCTCCTTCTCGTAAAGCATTGCCTGAAAAGCCGGGTAGTCCTCGATGAAGTCCGCCGGGTTTTCATAATGGAAGCGCAAAGCTCGAATGTCATCAGTAATATCTTTCTCCCCTTGTAAATAAATAATGGTGGGAGAAAGACCGCCGGTAGACTTAGCTACTACCTCAATATCGAATGTTACCATTCTGTAGATTACTTCGCCTTTTTCATTTGTTTCCTGGCGAATTAAATTATTCATCTGACCGACCCCCTTTCTTCAACTATTCTCAAAAATCCGTCTTTTATAACAAAATTAACGTCATTAGCGAAAAAATATTGTATGAACGAAAGAAACTATTTATTATTTTCAATAATTGCAAATATTCTTGTATTTGTAAAAGAAAATTTTCCAGGGGATGAGAAAATGACAAAGATGACTATTGAAGAACGTTTTTTGGCTTTGCCAACGACAGCTGTTTCTGATGCGACAGGCGGACATACAAATGTAGCGGCAGACATAAAACCGATTGCCGATCATTTTAAAATTGCCGGAAGGGCGCTAACAGTACGGCTGCCAGATGGGGAGAATGGCGCGGTATTAGAAGCAATCAGTAAAGCAAGCAAAGGGGATATTTTAGTCATAGATGCAAAAGGAAATACAAATCGTGCTGTAGCCGGTGATTTTGTTATGCAGCTTGCACAGGGGGTAGGCGTGCAAGGGTTTGTTGTGGACGGAGTTATTCGTGATTTGGCTGCAGCCCGTACGATTGACTTTCCGGTCTTTTCTCTTGGCACAACGGTCGCAGCAGGCAATAAAAATGGCGGGGGTACTGTAGGTGGTCCGGTCTCCGTAGGGGGAGTTGTAGTCCAGCCCGGAGATATCATTGTTGGGGATATTGACGGAGTAGTTGTAGTCCCGGCTGCTGATGCTGAACGAATCGCAGAAGGGGCAGAGGCAAAGGTAGCCAAAGATGAAGCCCGTGAGCAGGAAGCTTTGGCAAATGGAG
>DEQA01000348.1 GCA_002359075.1 Planococcaceae bacterium UBA3378 | reverse complement strand
ATAATATGTTTCATCTGGCGGATCATCTCATTAAAGTGATGGGCAAGACGTCCGATTTCATCCCGGTTTTTTACCTCGATCTGCACCGTCAGATCACCTTTTGCTACACGACCCATCATTGTACCAAGCGTATAGAGCGGCTTCACCATGCGGGAAATAAAATAAAACAGGACGATAAATGTCACGGCTAATATAACGCCGGTAAGGATAAGGATAATTCTTTGCATATCCCTTGCGATGGTTTGTAAATTGGCATCCTTATAAACGATACCGATGGACCAGTTAACAGCAGGAATGCTTTTGTAAACGAAAATACTGCCTTCTCCGTCAATTTCCGTTGACAGCTCAGTCGGTTTTTCCGTTTTAGTCATCTGTTTGACAAACGGTTCGTCTGCCATGCTTTTTCCGGCAAGCGAAGGGTGGACGACAGCTGTTCCGGCTGCATCGAGAATGACCGGGTAGCCCCCGTACCCTAGATCAGTAGAGGACACCATATCCGTCAGGCTTTGCAGCAGCAAATCCACCCCGAGCACCCCGATGATTTTACCGTCCGCGATGACTGCCTTTGAGCCGGTAATCGTATATTCACCAGTTGCTGCATCAATATACGGCTCTGTCCAGAAAACTTCATCTGGATTTTCAATGCTTTGGTTATACCAGGGGCGTGTTTTCGCATCTACCTCCTGAGCACCGTCAAAATAGGGCTCGAATAAAATATGATCGTCCTGCGCGAAATAAATACTGTATGCTTCCTCATAATGAGTTAAAAAGGTAGCCAAATCTGTCCGCAGCAGACCATCTGCTTCATCAAAGGGTGTTGTATGGTCGTTTACGTATGTTACCACTTCATCGGAAGCAGCATATGTAAAAAGGGCTTTTTCATAAGTGCCGAGAAATGTCTCGACATTAGTAGATAACTGCCCGACAATCGTTTTACTCTCTTCTATGACATTTTCTTCTGTTTTTTGAGAAATGACAATGGAGCTGATTAAGAATAAAGACCCTAGACCAAATACAAGGATCATGGCAACAATACCGATAATTTTCCATTTGATTGATAATTTCATGTGCTTTTGCTCCCTAAAATATGTTATTTTACTCATTTTATCACTGCCGCAAAGAAAGTAAAGCAAATAATTAGCATTTTTCTGAAAAAACGGGCTATAGCTTGTTTTGAAACTTTTGTCCGACTTATACGTATGGTAAAGTAAAGGTAAGTCCTGAAAGAAGAACGGAGGAAGAACAATGTCAGAAATGAAAAATCCATTATTCGATGATTTAGATGCAAAACTACAGACGACGGAGGAGCCGGTACATGAGGTAGCCCAGGCACAGCCGCAGCAGCTTGTATCAAATGAGGAAATGTCGCAAATCCGCAAGCGCCAGCTGCAGCTGAGAACAGAGCCGCGTGTCATCCAGCTTGCTGATAGAATTGATGTAAAAAACCAAATTGCTGTTCTGGAATTCGGCAAGGAAACAGCAAAGGGCATTTCGACATTCTCGGATCGTATGCTTTCGACAATCAAAACGAGCAACCTTGAAAAATCAAGTGCTCTTTTAAATAATTTAAATAAAATTATGGACCGCTTTGATCCAAAGGAGTTTTTACAGGAGGAGAAAAAGGGCGGCTTCCTAAAGCGTTTATTTAACCGAAGCAAAGAGCAGCTTGAGCGCATCTTGGCCAAATACGACAATATGAGCAAGGAAGTTGATGCGGTTCACCGCGAAATCCAGAAGTATGAAGTGGAAATGAAGCGCAATACTATTGAGCTGGAGCAAATGTATGATGAGAATTTAAGCTATTTCCACAGCTTAAGCGAGCACGTTGCGGCGATTGATGTAAGACTCGAGCAGCTGCAAAGTCAGCTTCCGGCACTACAGGCAAAAGGAAACCAGGGTGACCAGGAAGCACTGATGGAGCTTGATACGTTAAGACGAAGCATGGAACTGTTGGAGCAGCGTAAATATGACTTGGAAATGGCGCAGCAGGTATCCTTCCAGGCGGCTCCGCAAATCCGCATGATGCAGCAGGGGAATAACCATTTGATCGGGAAAATCAACTCTGCCTTCATTACAACAATCCCGATTTTCAAGCAGGGTTTGATTCATGCTGTCACATTACAGCGTCAAAAGCTTGTGTCGGATTCAATGGCTGAGCTGGATAAGCGCACGAATGAAATGCTAGTCCGCAATGCGGAAAATATCCGTCAAAACTCCGTGAACATCGCGCGCCAGTCCGGTGCACCGAGCATTTCCATTGAGACGATGGAAACAACATGGCAGACGATCATGAAGGGCATTGAAGAAACGAAGCAAATTCAGGAAGAAACAATCCGCAACCGTGAAGAAGGACGTAGACGCATTGAAAAACTGCAGCTGGAATATGAAAAACTAAAACGTATGTAATAACGAACCAAGTGGAAGAACCTCCACTTGGTTTTTTTGTTGCTATTTGTTTCGGTTTAAAGTATATTAAGTTTATCGGAATTAAAGGTATTGAGAGAGGTGATGCAAATTGACCTATATAAAAGAAAAGACAAAAGAGTATTTACTGCACCATAATCAAATCCCTTCACTGGCAACGATGACTGCCCAAAAAGCAAGGGAGATGCGGGCAAAATATCCGCCCATCAATGTCCCGTCAGGAAAGCTCGCATCCATTGAAAATAAGAGTATCACGGCACGCGACGGTTTTTCTGTCCCGGTGCGCATCTATACGCCGATGGGAGAAGGGCCGTTTCCGGTCATCGTGTATTATCATGGAGGGGGCTGGGTGCTGAATGATTTGAACACATGTCATGTCAGCTGCTCGCTGTTAGCTGAAAAAGCACAGGCTATTGTCGTTTCAGTCGAATACCGGCTCGCACCGGAATATAAATTTCCTGTTCCATTATTTGATGCGTATGATGCCTTTCTTGCTGTCAAAAAAGGCATAAAAGGGCTTCAGGCAAACGGGCAGGTATATGTAGCGGGAGACAGCGCAGGGGGGAATCTGGCTACTGTCGTGACACAGCTTGCAAGAGAGGAAGAAATTACGATCGACGGACAGATCCTTCTATACCCGGTGACGGATTTATCCTATGACAGCAGCTCCTATCATATGTATAAAGAAGGCTACGGACTCGATATGGCGGTAATGAGATGGTTCGGCGATTACTATATCCGGTCAACGGAAGATGCTAAAAATCCGCTCATTGCACCGATTCATGCAGAGCTTGCGGGGCTGCCGCGCGCCTTTGTCCTCGTAGCTGAAAATGACGTGCTACGGGATGAAGGACTGGCGTATGCCAAAAAACTGGAGCAGTCAGGCGTACGTGTCAAGCAGTCCATTGCTTCTGGTCTTGTGCACAGCTTTTTTACAAAAAATGAAGTGTTTGAAGAGGAAATCCGGCAAACGATTGATGAAATTGCCGCCTTTTTACATGAGCGGTAGGTAATTTTAGGATTGGATTTATAGCTGAATGAAAGATAAGGGAGTGCTGAGGCGCTCCTTTTTTTATTGGAAAGAACCGCTGTTAAACCTTTTCTATAAAACTTGCTTGCTGAAAAGGTAAAGGGAGACTTGTTTTTTTTACGTCAACTATTTAGAATAACATACTGCGGTGGTTAAATGAGAGAATGGATTTCTTTCGTAAACTGCTAGAGAAGAGTGACGAATGGGTATGATTCGGGGCTCGTACACCCCGCCTTGTAAAAGGGAGGCGGGGACGGCAATGGCATTACCCGTAAAAGTAATGGTGGAGAGCAGCCGAAAAACCGATGCCTCCATTGGCCCCGCCCAGCCATTTAGGGACCAGTTCCGACAGCTCGGAGCTTGTTAAAAACAGGCCGTCTTTTGTCAGCACGGCTTTAAAGTCTGCTATAAAATCAATTAATGAAAAGGTTTCCCCGTGCTCAAATCGCTGTTCATATTGCTTCGTCAGCTGCTGGAG
>DEQA01000349.1:2794-5397 GCA_002359075.1 Planococcaceae bacterium UBA3378 | reverse complement strand
CGGTACGACGATCATCATGACGATAAACATAATGACCTGCAGCGGTACACCTACTTTCACAAAGTCGATAAATTGATAATTCCCGGCCGTCATCACAAGCGAATTCGTCGGAGAAGCGATCGGTGTAGCAAATGCCATACCTGAAGCCGCTGCTACAGCCATCATAAAGGTATACGGATTGGCATCCATCGTAATGGCTGCTGTCATGGCAATCGGTGCAAAAAGGACAGCAGTTGCCGTATTGCTTACAAACTGCCCAAATACTACAGTCAGTATATATACGCCCATCAGTACCCCGTACGCGCCAAAGCCGCCAAGCATATCAATAATAGTATTGGAAATGAGGGTCATTCCCCCTGTTTTCTGCAATGCTGTAGCCATTGGAAGCATCGCTGCTACAAGGACGAGACTCTCGAAATTCATCTTCCCATAAGCGTCATCCATATTACGAAGACAGCCTGTAATGATCATGAGGACAGCCCCAATCAATACAGAAATGACAGCATCAAATACTTCAAACACCATCAACCCTACAATCAGCAGCATGATAAGACCAGCAATCCATGCCTTTCCACTGGCTGCAGCCAAGCCAGCTTGCTCACGCGGCTGGCCAATGACTACGACATCCTGTGTTTCACGTGAAAGCAAATCTATTTCCTCCCATGCTCCCTGCACAAGAATCGCATCTCCAAAACGAAGCCTTTGCTGGGCCATATCATGCAGTAAATATGTTCCTTTTCGATTAATCCCTAGTATGTTTACATTGTATTTTTCCCGAAAGCGGATTTTACTTACCGATTCACCAATCAATCGGGATGAAGGAGTCAGCAGTACCTCGGCCACTCCTATTTTTTTTGAAATAAGCTCTTTTAAATCTTTATCTGTCATCATCTCTAAAATGAGTTCATTATCGCGCACGAAATTCTCCACATCCGGTGCCAAGCCTTGAATGTAAAGCTCATCATTTTCATGGATGATGCTTGTTGGACCGGCCATTTCCTGATAGGTCATCGCTAATAGATTGATCCCTTCTGAAGCACGCCGCTGTATTTTCATCACATAAATATGATACTTTGCCGGCAGCTTCAATTCGGCAAGTGCCCGTCCGATTAACGGTGAGCCTGCAGGGACCGCCACTCGGAACATTTTGTCCTCAAGCGCATATTCCCTAGCAATCTTCTTTGGTGACAGCTTATACCCGGCGTCCGACTGTGTATAGGTCGGTTCTGCCGGCAACAGGCTATTCCGCACGATCACTAAATAAATAATAACTGTGATAGTAGCAATGATGCCTATAGGTGTAATGGCAAAAAAGCCAAGCTTTTCGTATCCATTCTCTTCTAATATTTGACTGACAATTAAGTTAGGCGGAGAAGCAATCAGCGTCATAAGCCCTGACATACTCGCAATGTATGATAAAGGCATTAAAAATTTGGAAGGACTGACCTTCATGCTCATAGCAATACTTACAACAATCGGAAGCATCAATGCCACTGTGCCGGTATTGCTCATAAAAGCCCCTACTGCTGCAACAATGACCAGCAGTAAAATAAATAGCTTTAATTCACTGTCCCCGGACCATTTCAACAACAAATTTCCTGCCATTCCTGCCAATCCAGTCCGTAAAATTCCAGCTCCTACAACAAATAGTCCTGCAATCATAATGACGACTGAATTCGAAAAACCGGCAAGCGCTTCAGCCGGGGTTAAAATACCTGTGACAACAAAAGCCAAAAGACCGATGAGCGCAACAAGATCCCCCCGCAACCGATTTGTCATAAATAGAGCGACCGTTACAGCCAAAATGAAAAACGTTAATATAAGTTGCACTATATACTATCCCTTCTATTTGTACTCATTCTACAGTTTACAGGAAAAAAGGCGACAAATCGCTCGTTTCTCCATCGTTTTTCAAATTCCGACTTTTCTGCCTATAAAAACAGCTGTTTCGGCTATAACCATTTTCAATTAGCACACCCTATTTTCAACCCGGCGATAGTGAAAACTATATAAGAAATGTATTGCCATGCCGGTCAGCAGTGCTATTCAGCCGTTTATATAATGGGGAAACAAAGCTATTATTATACTTTCAATACTTTTTCAGCACCTTTTTGTACACGTATTTTTCACCTATAAAAAAATTCTTAATAATAATTATTATAATTTAGTAGAAATTATGATTTAGTTTTGATATATTAATTGACGAGAGGTTTTTTAAAATGAATGCAGGAGGTATATTCCATGACAAACCTTAATAACCGTCCATTAACAACTGCTACTGGTACACCTGTTGTCAGCAACGATGATGTATTGACAGCCGGCCGCCGTGGTCCGATCTTATTACAAGATGTATTTTTAATCGAAAAATTAGCGAACTTCAACCGTGAAGTTATTCCTGAGCGCCGTATGCATGCAAAAGGTTCTGGTGCATTCGGTACTTTTACAGTAACGCACGATATTACAAAATATACAAAAGCAAAAATTTTCTCTGAAGTAGGCAAGAAAACAGAAATGTTTGCACGCTTCTCTACAGTAGCCGGTGAACGTGGCGCTGCAGATGCAGAACGCGATATCCGCGGTTTTGCTTTAAAATTCTATACTGA
>DEQA01000349.1:0-2718 GCA_002359075.1 Planococcaceae bacterium UBA3378 | reverse complement strand
GATTTGAACCACGTTGTAAAGCGTGATCCAAAAACAAACATGCACAATGCAAACTCTAACTGGGACTTCTGGACTTCTTTACCGGAAGCATTACACCAAGTAACAATCGTTATGTCAGACCGTGGTATCCCAGCAGGCTACCGCCATATGCACGGTTTCGGCTCTCACACATATTCCATGATCAATGAAGCTGGAGAACGTGTTTACGTGAAATTCCACTTCCGTACAGAGCAAGGCATTAAAAACTTGACTGATGCAGAAGCAACTGCCGTGATCGGTCAAGACCGCGAGTCTTCTCAACGTGACCTATTCGAAGCAATCGAAAAAGGCGACTTCCCTAAATGGAAAATGTACATCCAAGTGATGACAGAAGAGCAAGCACGCAACAGCAAAGACAACCCATTTGACTTAACAAAAGTTTGGTATAAATCTGAATATCCACTTATTCCGGTTGGTGAATTCGAATTGAACCGCAACCCGGAAAACTACTTTGCTGATGTTGAGCAGGCAGCATTTGCTCCATCTAACGTAGTTCCTGGTATCGGCTTCTCTCCAGACCGTATGTTACAGGCGCGTTTATTTGCTTACCAAGATGCAACTCGTTATCGTTTAGGTGTTAACCACCACCAAATTCCAGTAAACGCGCCACGCTGCCCATTCACGGTTTACCACCGCGATGGTCAAGGCCGTGTTGACGGAAACAACGGTGCTGCTATATCTTACTATCCAAACAGCTACGGTGCACTTCAAGCACAGCCGCAATATAAAGAGCCTGCATTAGCTTTAGAAGGTGCTGCTGACATCTACGACTTCCGCGAAGATGACAACAACTACTTCGAGCAACCAGGTAAGCTGTTCAACTTAATGAGCGACGACCAAAAACAACAGCTGTTCAACAACACAGCTGCAAACCTACAAGGTGTTGAAGAGTTCATCCAACGCCGCCATATTCTACACTGCTACCTAGCTGACCCAGCTTACGGTGAAGGTGTTGCAAAAGCGTTAGGCTTAACTTTAGACGGCATGGATCTTTCCAACCCATACGTGAAAGCACCATTAGCTAACGTTTAATCTAAACAAAAAGATGTCTGGGCTCCACCGGGCACAGACATCGCCATGAACTGTTCCCACTTTAGGTGCCAGTCTTTATATTTTCAACAACATTTATAAAGGCGCCTAAAAACTGTTTCAATTGATATCCTATGAAACCGCTATGCTTATGCATGGCGGTTTTTTATATATCGTTTTACTCACTCCTCCCTCATTATCATGAGGCAAGAAAATCATCCGGAATAGCCGATTATACGGAAAAACAAGCCCGGTAATGAAAAATATTAAAGAAAGATAATGATACTTAAAGCAGCTTTAAAAAATAAAAAAAACGGCTACATTTCATTAGCCGGATTAAGCTTATAGAGCTGCCTTATTTTGGTTCTAAATCAAATGTTGGGGTGTTGTGAATTTCCACAACACTCCTCATCCCAAGTGAACCCCGATATTTTTATATACATGATTTAATAAAATCTTTGCTTTAAAATGCTCAAACTTGCGGAAGCCATAGGCATTTCGCTTGAATACTTTCGATTTATTATTAATTCCCTCTAAGAAACCATTTGAATAACCAAAACTAAAGCTATTGAGTATTTCAACCTGCCAGTTTTTAAAAGTTTGAATGGCTTTTAAGAATGCCAGGTTCTCTGTTTCTTCTACCTTACGGTAAAAAGCTTCTAAGCCTTCTTTAATCACATGCATTTTTTTCGTTGTCTTCGCTTTTTCAAACCATACTTTATATAACTCCTTCAAATCATAGGCTTCTTTTAGCTCTTCGGACATCGATAAATACCTTGTTAAATACCATCGATCCGTATCTGTTAATTTATCTTTCCGTTTATGGAGAACATGGCGCATTCTTTTACACTTCTTGCGGTCATAGGGATGCCAATCCTTCTGTACTTTCCGACGCACCTCATCCACAGCCCAGTGAATATACCGACAGTAATGGAAGCGGTCAGCGATAATAACCGGACGATTCAATGCTTTCCTAACTGCTGCTTTAAAACTCGGATTCATATCCATCACCACCACTTTTACAGCTTCACCATACTGTTGTAGGTAATGCTTAATCGTTTCTTTCTTTCGATTCGGTAAAATATCAATTGGTTCATGAGTTTCGGCATTGGCGATGATTAACTGATAAGTACCTGCATCTGTATCTGCCTTAAACTCATCAATCGCAATCGACTCTGGTAGCTGTACACCCTCTGGCAACTGCTCCACAATCAGCTTTTTAAATCGCCGAATCACTGTGGAAGTAGAGGTTCCCAGTACTTCACCAGCCTCTTTAAACGTTTTGGCTTTGACAGAACGAATACGGGCAACTTGATTCCATTCCTTTGAATACCGTTGGTATTTATCGGCGAAAGGCGATTTTTCAGCGAATCTTTTTCCACACTTACAGGCATAGCGTCGACGTTTATAGAACAAAATCGTTAAACGTTCAAACCACTTCAAATGCTTAATTTTTTGCACACGATAATCATGCACCTTTTTCGTCAAAGCACCACAGGAAGGACAAGTATGTTCTTTTCGAGGGAGAGAAACATGGAGGACAATTTGACTCTCTTGCTCCTCCACTCGCCCAATTGTTACGCCTTTTAATCCAGGAAAATTCATGTTAAAATTCATAAAGCACAGATCACCTTTCTATTACTTGTTTCT
>DEQA01000134.1 GCA_002359075.1 Planococcaceae bacterium UBA3378 | reverse complement strand
GTCATGTGCAATCAATGCAATTTTCATTCTTCCACCTGCTTAAATAATGTTTTCTAGGCCATACACAAGACTTTCCATCCCGATGACCGTTTCAATGCAGAAAGCTACCCCGCTCATGAAGGATTCCCGGTTTAATGAGTCATGGCGGATTGTCAATAACTGCCCTTCTCCGCCAAATAATACTTGCTGATGAGCCACTAGTCCAGGCAGACGAACCGAATGAATTCTCATTCCTTCAAATTCTGCGCCGCGTGCTCCTTCAAGTGTTTCTTTTTCATCCGGATGACCCTGTCTTTTTTCCTGGCGCACTTCTGCAATCATTTGGGCTGTCTTTAAGCCCGTGCCGCTCGGGGCATCAAGTTTTTTATCGTGATGCATTTCAATGATCTCGACATCAGGCAAATATTTCGCCGCCTCCCGCGCAAATTTCATCATTAAAATGGCACCGATCGCAAAATTCGGAGCAATAATCGCGCCGATCCGTTTTCTCGCCGCAAGCTCCTTCAGTTCAGATAACTGCTCATCCGTAAATCCAGTAGTACCAACGACAGGACGTACATTCAGCTCCAATGCCTGTTTTGTATGAGTATAGACAGAATGGGGATTTGTTAAATCAACGAGCACATCCGGCTTCGTTTCCTCCACAAGCTGCGCAAAATCAGTAAAGATCGGGATCTCATACGTGTTGGGAAAGGCATCCAACTCTGCTAGTGTCGTCCCGACTTCCTTATAATCAAGGACCGAAACGAGCTTCATTCCTTCACGCTTCATCACTGTATGGACGGCTTCCATTCCCATCTTTCCTCGTGCTCCAGCAATTGCTACCTTAATCATGTCGTTCTTCCTTTCGTGTCCAACGATCTTTATCTCTCGTCTCGAATTTATGTAGTACCTGGAGTAGTGCATCTTCCAATTGAATGCCGTGCGCATTTGCAAAACAGATCAGGGTAAAGAAAAGATCTCCCGTTTCCTGCTCTATATTATTTTGGTCTGTTTGTTTCTTTTTCGCATGTCCGTATACATGCTGGACTTCTCTGGAAAGCTCCCCTACTTCTTCCGCAAGGCGGGCAAGCATTTCGAATGGCGGAAAATAGCCTTCTTCATACTGTCCAATGTAAGCGTCCACTCTACTTTGTAATTGCGTTAACGTTAGCGGTTCCATGCATTCACCCCTCTCTGCTATCGTATAGGAAATAGCGTTATGTTGTCAAAACATGAAAAATGCAACATAATGAAAATACTACTATTCTTCCACAAATAGTTACTAGTTTTCCGAATATTTTATTATTTTCGTCAAAGGAGGTTTTTTTGTGAAAGGAATAAAACTGAAAAATATTTTAGGGATCCTGCTCGGTGCGGCCATTTACAGTTTTGGCTTTGTGCATTTTAACATGCAGAACGAGTTGGGAGAAGGCGGCTTCAGCGGGATTACATTAATTCTTTACTTTACATTCGGCTGGGATCCTGCTCTTATGAATATTCTCTTGAATATCCCGATGTTTATCCTAGGCTGGAAGCTGCTCGGTCGCCGTACTTTTATTTATACGCTTGTCGGTACAGTAGCTGTTTCTATATTTATTAAGCTATTCCATGTGTATGAATTCCAGATGAACCTCCAGAATGACAAGCTGCTTGTCGCATTATTCGCCGGCGTATTTGTCGGTGTCGGCCTTGGGATCGTCTTCCGTTTCGGTGGTACAACAGGCGGGGTGGATATTTTTGCCCGCCTTGCCAACAAATATTTAGGCTGGACAATGGGGAAAACGATGTTTGGATTTGATACAGTAGTCATTTTGCTGTCTTTGCTTACATTCCTCGATGCACGCTCAACAATGTATACACTTGTCGCCGTTTATGTTGGCGGACGAGTCATCGATTTAGTACAGGAAGGTGCCTATTCTGCAAAAGGGGCCTTCATTATTTCGAATGAAGCAGCTGCGATTGCTGATGCCGTATCAGGAAAAATGGAACGCGGGGTTACTATCATTAATGGACGCGGCCATTTTACAAAAGAAAATCGCGATGTCCTCTACTGTGTAGTCGCACGAAATGAAATTGTTCGATTGAAGTCCATCATTATGGGCATCGATCCTCATGCGTTTGTTACGATTGTCGAGGTACGGGATGTTTCAGGTGAAGGATTTACCCTTGATGATCAGAAGCAGCCGATTCATTAGTTGTTTTCTGTTTTTTCCGTACCTCGACAATCAGCGGTTGATAGCCTAAATACGCCACGTCCTGTGGCAACGGCTATCTGATCGGCTTCCGGCCGATCCAAGTGAAGACTAAGTCACTTTCTGACTTGGTTTTCACTTTTTTTATTCGTCGTCTTTATCATCACCAATTCCCGGTTCTGGCGTTATTTGAATAATTTGGCCGTCTTTTTTTGCCATATTCCTATATTGCATCTTTTTCATCTTCAAATATGACGGTTGCCGTGAACAGCTGGCCAAATCCTACCCCACCTTTTACTTCGAAAATTTCATGCGGTTCGTAATCTTGCAGTAAATATTAATATATTTCTTTTTCGATTAGGAGAATTCGGTATTGGAGATATCCTAAAGTGATTAACCATACAGCAATGGCGATGCTGGAAGAAATGGTTATTGTAACAGCCAGTTTCCTCATTTTCAGCAGACACATACATTGCCTGTATAGTTCTTTTGTAATTATTATATATTTGTTTTTCAATATTTACCATATATTATCTTTTGTTACCCGGCTAATAAAACAGCAGTCCTGTGTACTATACTTGCCAGGACTGCCGTTTATTATTCTTGTATTTCCTCGGCAGAAGCATTGTTTTGTATACCATCCCACGCTCCGTCCAATGCAAATGCATATATTTTTTGTCTGTAAATATCTCCTACCAGCGTTTTTTCAACTGCCAAGATGGCTATATATTGCACTCCATCTATTTCATACGTAACTGCAGGTGTATTGCTGTCTGCCCCTGTTTCATAACTCCATACTTCCTGTCCAGTCGCCGCATGCAGGGCACTTACCCGTCCATGGCCACTGCCTGCAAAAATGATATCACCTGCTGTTGCAAGCAGGCTTGTGTAGTCGGTATGCTGCCAGTTTACTTGCCAGGCAATTTCATTTGTCTTTACATCAACTGCCGTCAATATCCCTGTGCCAGCCATTGCTGCTTTTTCTTTTATTCCCGCTATATCCATCATATCTTCCATATGCGTGCTTTTGCTCTTTCCGACTTCCTGTTCTTCGAGCATATAATAATATTCCGTCTTTGGAGAATAAGCTGAAGGCATCCAATTACTTGTCTTTTGCAGGGAAGGCTGAAGTTCTGGAAAATCCCAAAACGGCGTAAATAAGGAGGCAACACTTCCGTCTTGCCCGTTCTGTTCGTTTGTTTTGATTAGAGAAGATACCCGGCTTTTTTCTGTAGGATCGTTCGTTACAGAGTCTGCTTTCTCCCACTGAAACGCTGACTGTTCTTCCTTTTCAAACAACGGGACACCGTTTTCCCGATCAAGCAAATATATCAAACCTTGATTTCCTGCCTGTCCAAGAGCCTTCTTTTTCTCACCATTATGCTCCACCTCAAATAAGACGACCGGGTTTGAGGCATCGATAGACCATTTTTCTCTATTATCATCCTGGAAATGCCATTCATATGCTCCTGTTTTAGCATCTACTGCCACAAT
>DEQA01000344.1 GCA_002359075.1 Planococcaceae bacterium UBA3378 | reverse complement strand
TCAAAATACACAACTTCCGCATACGGGTCTGCTGCAGCAAGCTGTTCTGCGTCTGTTACTTTTACCTGCAGGTCATTCTTCCCTTGGATAATGAGCACAGGCGCATCAAGAGATTTTATAAGAGCAGCCGGATTGTATTGAAGCCAGGAAATCATATAGGGCTGTACAGATGGTCTAAATAGAGAATACAAGCTTTCAGGTACATCTTCTACTAGCTCACCTTTTTTCAAAGAGGCAAGAATCGCTTTACTTGTACCAAGCAGTTCATTCGGCAGCTGAGCGGATAATTGCTCGGTCAGTACTTCATCAATCGGTCGGCCTGCACCGGCGATGGAAACGATAGAATCTACATTTGTTGACGAAGCAGCTACCATACCAACTAAAGAGCCTTCACTGTGGCCGATTAAATGGACCGCGGAAAAACGGGGATCTTTCTTGACCGCTTTCACAATGCTTTCTACATCTTGAGAATAGCTGGTAAACAGTAAATCTTCTTCCTTAGCGACAAGAGCGGCATTTTCCCCGACACCTCGCTTATCATAGCGAATTGTCGCAATTCCTTGTTCCGCTAATCCTTCTGCCAGCATTTTCAGGCTATTGTTTTCCCCGGCAATCGTATTACCGTCTTTATTGGTAGCACCCGAGCCTGCTATAAGAACCGCTACAGGCACAGGTGCAGGTTTTGCAGCCGGCCACTCGAGCGCTGTAATAAGCTCGCCGTCTGCTACAGGAATACGCCATTCTTCATATGTCACTTCCGGTTCTTCATAAGGCGTCAAAATCAGCGGGAAAGATGCGCCGCTTTGTGTGAAGGTTGCTGTAATCTTCCCTTCTTCGACTGTTCCGTTAATAACCATGCTTGCGCCTGCTATTTCAATTTCTACAAGAATCGAATTTCCTTCCATTTTGATCGACTTGACCGGATAATTCTTCACGCCTTGGGCAGGAACGGAAAATGTTCCCGTGCTATCTTCCATTATAGTTAATTGAACGCTTAATGGGCTTTGCGGAAGCTCAATTGTCCCGCTCCACAGACCAATCGGCAAAGATACCGAAGGCTCCTCCTCCATATGTAACACTCTATATAGGAATAGCGCATATTGACCTCTTGTTAACTGCTCATCCGGCCGGTACAGCCCTGTATGACCGGTCGTTGTAATATTTTTACCGGCAAGAGCCTGCACATAATCATAGCTCCAATGATTTGCCGGCACATCTTGGAAAACGGACGAGCCATCAGCTGTAAGCTTAAAAGCTAGTGCGAGTATTTTCGCCATTTGGGCACGTGTCACAGGAGCTTCCGGCTTAAATGAGCCATCTTGATACCCATCAATAATTCCTGCACGGTACGCATGCTGAATTGCTTCGTAATAAGGATGCTGCACGGGTACGTCTGAAAAGGCTTTTTTGTCCCGTAATTGCGGAAGATTTACCATTTTATCAAGCATGGCAACTACATGCTGTCTGGATATATGTTCATACGGGCGGAATGTACCGTCTCCGTAGCCGGTAATAATGTTTTTCGTTTTTAGAAATTGGAATGCTTCTGCGTATGGACTTGATGCAGACACATCCTTAAACGGACTTTCTGCATGAGTGGGAATGACTGCCGCCGGAACTGCCAGTGTAGAGGCCAAAACGGCTGTAAACAATTTTTTCTTCATTTTCTTACCCTCCATTTTTATTCTTACTGTTCTTGCTGTTAAATCAAAATGCTGTCTTTTTCTTATACGGATGAAAGGATACGAAAGTTTCGAAAAAACAGGAAATAGTTTTTGGTAGTCAATAGCCATTATTTAAAGCATTACAAACCGGGATATAAACTTACCAAAACTTAATGTTCGTGTTTATAAGAAAACATATTGTATCCCGCCGATGGACAAATCGCATTTTGCAACTAAATTAACGAACGATGTTATGTATATTAATATTTTTGTTCGTATTTAGAGATTTCCCTTCTTTTCTTCTGTTCCTTCTTTTGGAGGGTATTCTTTTTCACTGAAAAAAAGAAAATTGCGCATTTAATATGACATTTTATGTTTACCTTTTTAAAAAATAAGTTGACATATATTTGTTTGTCTTTTATATTTACGTTAACCATTTTATTTTTAAAGTTAACATAAAATGATTATTACCAAATCTACTTTTCATTGTCGGAGGTTGTGTATGGAGTCATTATCTAGAGTACAAGCATGGCGCACGGTTGATTTAGTTTATTGCGGTATTTTCGCCACATTGATGATGGTCGGGGCTAATATTACTTCTTTTGTACCCTTTCTTACGGTAGGCGGGGTACCTATTACGCTACAGACCTTTTTTGCGGTGCTGGCAGGGTTACTATTAGGGAGCAAAAGAGGAGCGATTGCGTGTACCGTCTATATGCTGATCGGTTTAGCAGGTGCACCGGTCTTTTCTAAATTCAATGGTGGTTTTTCAGCTGTTTTATCCCCCACTTTTGGTTTTATCGTTTCTTTTATTCTCATTGCTTTTATTGCAGGGATAATAGTAGAAAAATATCAAACAAGAAAATCGTATGTAGCAGCAGGTTTAACGGCAACAGCC
>DEQA01000319.1:13141-14252 GCA_002359075.1 Planococcaceae bacterium UBA3378 | reverse complement strand
AACAATTGGGGTGCAGTTCATATGAAATTTTGCAGGAAATGATTTTCTTTATTCAGGCACTCATGCAGTTCGTGCAAAGCGCCAAACAGCATACATTTGCTGATTTGTCTGAGCTTGCCATCGACTATATTCAGCTTCACTATGCGAACCCCGATGTGTCATTGACAACCGTCGCTGGGCACCTTGGTGTTAGCAGCACATATTTAAGCGCCCATTTCTCCAAAAAACAGGGGGTGCCATTTAAGAAATATATGCAGCAATACCGCCTGCAGCATGCTGAAAAACTGCTGCGGGAAACAAATTTTCCGATTACAGAAGTCGCCGGACTCGCCGGGTTTTCGGATGCCAACTACTTTATTAAGCTTTTCAAGCAGGCGCATCATCAGACCCCTTACAGGTACCGCCAGCTTGTACAGAAGCAGCAGCTTTGAAGTCAGCTCGTTGGAATAAAAAAGGGACGTCCAGAAAGTTTTACCTTTCCGGACATCCCCGAATTGTTTACGCTATAATCTTTACATTCTTTCAGCTGTCACTATACTTACCGCTGTTGCTTCTTTAGCCATTCAATGGCCACATTGGCATGAAGAGCTGCTCCATACTTAAAAATTTCTTCCTTTTGGTGCATGCGGGGATTATGAACAGGTGCCTCTCCTTCTTTCCCTGTCCCCAACGTTACAAAAGCAGACGGCACTTCCTGGGAAATATAGGAAAAGTCCTCTGAACCGCCCATTACCCCGTCATCACTAATACGATCTTTACCGATTATTTCTTCTAAAGAAGGCATAATATCGTCGATGAATTCGGGATTATTATAGGTTGTCGGCGTATGGAATTCCGTCGTGGAGTATTCCCCCCTCCATGCCTTTACGACATGCTCGATCATTTCCGGAATACGTTTACATAGATGGTCACGGGCCGCCTGATCATAGCTGCGCATATTTCCGCTCAAGGTAGCTTTTTCCGGAATCACGTTCGTCACTGTTCCACCACCCATGGCTCCCACAGAAAATGTCACACTCGCATTTGGATCTACCTCACGTGTAAATAATAAATTCAAGCTTGTATAAAGCTGGTTCATAATCATATTGGCATCGATTGTTTTATGCGGCTG
>DEQA01000319.1:8509-13040 GCA_002359075.1 Planococcaceae bacterium UBA3378 | reverse complement strand
CCAGCTTCTTGGTCCGGCATAATATGTATGCCAAAAGCAGCATCTACCTTAGGGTTTTCCAGCAGGCCGTCATCGATCATCAGCTTTGAACCGTATCCCCACTCTTCTCCGGGCTGGAACATTAATTTGACAGTGCCCTTTAATTCCTTTTCGTGATTCTTCAATATTTGAGCGGCGCCTAAAAGCATGGCCGTATGGGAATCATGTCCGCAAGCATGCATAAGCCCCGGTTTTTTTGATTTATAGTCCGATTCGATTTCCTCTTGGATTGGCAATGCATCCATATCTGCCCGGAGGAGAATACAAGGCTCCCCTTGGCCAATGACAGCTACTATCCCCGTACAATTCTCTTGATTGCCAAATCCGGCTTTTGCATACTTCGCTCTGATTTCATCCGGGACTTTTCCGCATTGTCTATATTCAACACCTATTTCATCGAGACGCTGCTGGATATATTTTTGCGTCTCAGGAAGATCAAAACCGATTTCCGGATATTGATGTAAATGGCGGCGATCCTTAATGATTTGCTCTTCGTAATTTTTGGAAGCTTCAAGAATACTGTTCATGTAAACGTCTCCTTTATATTTACCAGATTGGTTTTGATAATATGTGTAAGCCCGGCAGCCTGTCCGTAAACACCGGGCCAGACTGCCTTCAAAAAGGATAAAGCAAAATACATTTCACAAAGTTAAAAAGGACCGAGCCCCATATAATGGGCTAGCAGTATTAATATAAATGCTGCAAAATGGAGTAAAAGGAATAACTTCATTGAAAATTTAACCCAATCTCCATAGTTGACATTCGACATGCCCAGTGCAGCCATCAGCCCGCCCGAAGTCGGCCATAAATAGTTTGTAAACCCGTCACCAAATTGATAGACGACCACCATTACCTGCTGGTTGATACCTAATATTTTTGCTAACGGTCCCATAATCGGCATCAGAATCATCGCTTTTCCGCTTCCTGAAACGACAAAGAAGTTGAAGAAGATAACAACTAGGAAAAGAATCAGTAGTGTAACAATAGCCCCTGTATTGTTCAGCAGACCAGATAATGCATGCACGGATGTATCGATAATTTGGGCTTGATCCATTAAGATCATGATGGAACGTGCAAACCCAATAGCCAGACCCGTAGGCAGAAGCCGTGCTGCGCCATCACCAAATGTGACCGCTGCCTCACTAGGAGCGAGTCTTAAAACAATGACAAGGAATACAGCATAAATGGCATAGACTGCAGATAGCTGCGGCATTCCCCAGCCAAGCTTAATCGCACCGTATACGCTTCCTATTAAAATAGCAACTAAACCCAGTAACGCAATTTTTCTGGAAAGCGTAAATTCTTCCTCTTCATAATCAGCCTTTTTTGTATTTTCCAGCTGCTCTATATATTCTGCGGCCACAATACTTTTGCTCGGATCCGCTTTTGTTTTTTTAGCATAACGTAAAATATAAATAATGGAGATCGCTAAAAAAACAGCTAAAGCAATAATACGAAAACCTAGTCCGGAATAAATAGGCAACCCGACAATTGATTGGCTGACACCTGTTGTATAAAAATTCACGGCACCTGCTGTAAAGCCAATTGCTAAACCGATTGTTGAGGTAGCAAAAGCCGTGATCCGGTCATATCCCATTCCTATCACGACGGCCATTGCCAACGGAATGAATGGAATTCCCCCTTCACCAAAACCAATCGTCCCCATGATGGCAAACAGTGTGACCAATACACAGATAATCATCTTTTCTTTTCCCGCAGCTACCTTCAGCAGCTTATGGATCCCTGCTGCAATCGCTCCTGATTTCTCAAGAATATAAAGAGCCCCGCTTGCAAAAAGTAGCATTACGATGATGTCGGCGGATTGTACAACCCCATTATGTAAAGCCGAGAAAAAATCCATAAATCCAATTGAATTTGCCTGATCCACATATTCAAATTTGTCGGTATTCAGTTCGGTCATGCCTGTTTCCGGGTTCTTTACCCGTTCATATTGTCCGCTTGGCACAATCCAGGATAAGACTACTACTAGTAACATTACTAATAAAAACATAATATAAATATGCGGAAAATTAATACCTTTTCCCTTTTTCTTCTCGGACATGCTACATCCTCCCAATCCTTTTTAACTGACAATCTATATTATGATTTTGTCAGCTCCTTGAATAGTTCTACCCCTGTCTCAATCAGCTCATCTCGGAAGTCATATTTATAGGTATGAACATCCGGGTAATCCTCACCATTTCCGATGAAGCAATAAGCTCCCTTTGTCCGTTTTGTAAAGTGGCCAAAGTCTTCAGAACCTCGAAATGCTTCCTTCAGCTCTACCACCTTTATTCCACTGGCATGTGCGGCGGAACGAATTTTATCTGCACTTTCCTGGTGATTGACCGTTTCCGGAAACTCATCGTTATAATGGAAACTTACTTCAAGACCGAACTCCGCTGCCTGCGTTTTTGCAAATTTTTCAAGACTGTCTTGCAGCTGATTCAGCTCCTCTTCATAGAGAGCCCGTATCGTCATGCGAAGGTCCCCTTCCGATGCAGCAATACCAAAGGCTTCTTCCCCTACATCAATTTGGACGATTGTACAAAGAACAAGGCCTTTATTGATTTCCGGGGAAGTGAATTCCGGAATTGCCTTAATAATATTGGCAATAGCCATAGAAGGATTGATCCCTTTCTCTGGCTGACTGGCATGGGTAGGAGAGCCTTTCAGATGGATCGTCATTCCTTTGGAAGCACACATGATCGTCCCATCCAAAATGTTGACAGCTTTATAAGGAAGACCACTCATATTGTGATAGGCAAAAATTTCATCAATCGCATGCTCCTCGATAAAGTCCACGCATTGGATAGCACCATCCCCCGTTTCTTCAGCAGGCTGGAACAGGAAAAAAATATTTTTGTCTGCTCCTTGCTGATCAATCTCAAGCGCCAATCCAGCAAGTGTCGCCGAATGTCCATCATGACCGCATTTATGAGCCTTTCCAGGAAATTGTGAAGCCCATGGCAGATCAATGTGCTCATCCATTGGCAGCGCATCGAAATCTGCACGAAAAGCAATATTCGGTTTGTCTTCTCCTGCTTGATAAACGGCATAAAACCAATTTCCTTTATCGATCAATTCAAGCTTTGTATAGGTGCTTAGAAAATTCATTAAATGTTTTTTTGTCCATACTTCCTCGTTAGAAAGCTCAGGATGTTGATGCAATTCATGTCGTAAACGCTTACATAATTCGTAATTTTCAATCTTCATTTTAAACAGTCCTCCCTATGTTCTCTAGCCTTTCTTCCATTCCCCTAACAACAATTCCCATTACATTTTTAACAATTAGTAAATATAGAATTGTTAGTATTTTTTGTATATTTTATATTATATATTGTATTTTTCAGATTACAATAAAAAAATTCTACCTTATATATAGGTAGAATTTTCCACATAGAGATTTTGAATTTACAACGGAAGCAGTGCCGCTTTTTCTATATTCCAATGAACGTCCTTCAGGAAGCGCTCCAGTTCAGCTGTATCGCCGCTTTTAAAGAGCTCTATCATCTTTCTATGCTCATTATTTGTCTGTAACAGTCTTTTCTTGGTAATTTCTATATCATCAGCGTTCGCGAAATTTTTTAAAAATTTTTTTTGCAGCTGCTGCAGAAGAGTTACAAGACTTTTATTTGGACAGACGGATTGATAGACACCATGAAACGCTTCCTGCATTTTATGATACATAGAGAAGTTCTCTGTATTGATAGCCAAATCAATGCTTTGGATATAGAAATCCATTTCTTTCATATGTTTCTCTGTCAGAAATGGTGCGGCCAGTGAAGCAGCCAACCCGTCCATAGCGCCGATTATAAAGTACGTTTCCTTCGCTTCTTCCTTTGTCAGGCTTTTGATTATGAATCCTTTTCTCGGAACATTTTCCAACAGCCCTTCTGATGCAAGCTGGATCAGTGCTTCCCTAACCGGTGTCCTGCTGACATTCAAGCTCTCACTAATGGCCGCTTCATTGACCTTTTTACCGGCAATCAGCTTGCCCGTATTAATTTGCTCCACTATATAATTGTATACATGGTCCTTTAACGATAAATAACTATTCATATTTAGTAACCTCAATATCTATAGATGTTTAATCATATTCCGATTGACCGTTCTCCACTTGCTTAGTAAATAGAAAGCTGTTCATAAAATATAAGAAACATTGAAAATGCTATTTAAAATAGCATAGCATGATTTCCAGATTAATCCCAACTTTCTTTCTAATTAATAGAAATATCTTTTCATTATAAGAACAATTTTGTTTCATCATCGTAACATGAGATTGATTTCCCGTCTGACTAAACACTTTTCTGGGGGTACGGCTTCAATCGACTCGTTATTATACCAGTTTGTCATACCGACTTATGGTTAAGACCCAAAACATCAGCTTTCATTATATACCATTTTTATACATTAAAGTTTTATTGTAGTATGATATTATATGGATTCATTACAACAAGGGGGATAAGAAATGACAGTAGAAATTATGCTA
>DEQA01000319.1:2756-8383 GCA_002359075.1 Planococcaceae bacterium UBA3378 | reverse complement strand
CAATATAAGCCTGACCAGCTATTCGTTGAAATGGAGGCTACTTCACAAAACAGCCTTGATGCGTTATATAAGAGCTATATACAGGGGGAGCATACACTGCGCTATAACGAAACGGAACAAATCGCCTTTCGTCTTGCCAAAAAACTGCAGCATGAAAGGCTATGGGCGGTCGATTGGAATGAACCCCGTCCCCATATTCCCGGTATTGATGATTTATCTACTAATGAAGAATTCCTTTATCTTATGGAAAAAGTGAATGCCGAAATGCAGCTTCTTTCTACAGCAATGAAAGAAAAGAGTATCATTGAAACCTTCCAGTTGATTAACCAGGAGGAACAAATTAAAAAAGACCATGAAATCTACACGGACCTTATGATGCTGGACGATGAAACAGCTTTTGAATGGGTGGCGAATTACTGGTACTACCGCAACCTAAAAATGGCTAAAAATATACGATGCCTTATAAAGGAGACATCGACGAAAGCATTGGTGTTGGTCGGAGCAGGACATAATTATTTATTGAAGCAGTTTTTGAGCGAAGTGCCTGGTTATACAGTTGTGAATTTTGGGGAAGTGGGCATGCAGGAAATCTACTAGCTTAATTTCCTACTTTGAAGAGACATTAACCGACTTTTCAGCCCTCGTACCTGCTATCTCCTGTCTTTAGCGTTTGTAGCTTCCACCCTATAGTTTCTGGGCATGCCGGGCATGCCAAAAAAGAGGAACCCTAAAATAGGATTCCTCTTTGCTTTAATTATAGTAAAAATTAAAGTTTTACGATGTTTGTAGCTTGTGGTCCGCGTTGGCCTTGTTCTACTTCGAATTCAACCTTTTGGCCTTCTTCTAAAGTTTTGAAGCCGTCGCCTTGGATTGCTGAGAAGTGAGCGAATACGTCTGAACCGCCTTCAACTTCGATGAATCCAAAACCTTTTTCTGCGTTAAACCATTTTACTGTACCTTGTGTCATGTAAATGACCTCCATTAAGTTAAATTTAATATATAAGCTTTTTTGTAAAGAAAAAAATTCACATATTACAAAAAGTATCAAATGCCACTGATTACTCTTTGTAATAGGTGAATTGAACGTGTTTCCTATCGAAGGACTTTATTAACTTCACTATACACTTAAATTCCAAATTAGTCAAATGAATATATTCAAATTGGAAATAAAAAGGTATTTATTTAGTAAAAGGCGAACTTCAAGACACTTTCTCAATGCTTCGTGCAAATGGTTTTATGTGCCCTTATATTATGTACCCGTAAATGATAGCCTCTAAACATAATTATTATACCTACTATATAATGGATGAATAATTCGTAAGATAAAAGCTCGAAATATTTACGTAAGAAATAAGCAAAAGCATCTTTTCCCTAACCTTCCGTTAAGAAAAAGATGCTTTTTACATGCTTTACTCGACATCCATCGATGATTTAATTACGTTTCCGTTAAACAACTGAACCTTTTCATAAGCTCCTTGTTCAACCTGCAGGACAAAAGTGTGCGGTACCGCTTTTTCATCACAGGCTTCTCCGCTTGCAGACAGTAACTGAACAGACAGCAGGCCATCTTTATTATAAACCCCGTCCACTGCTATGCCGCAGCTGTCCGAATATGTAACGATAAAGACAGCGAAATATTGATCCATATCCATGGAAAGATCCTCTATATCAAACCGGCCCTTTAATGCTTCCAGCTGCTCTTTTGTTTTGGCATAGGCGATATGCGGGACAAGCTGTTCATAAACAGGTGCAATTTTCTCCTCATACTTTACAATTTCAAATGGAACAGCCTGTTCTTTTGTGAATAACGGAACTTCCTTTTCACTGCTGCTGCAGCCAGCAAGCAATACAATAAGAAGGAACAGCCAATATTTTTTCATTCTTTTCTTCTTCCTCTACATGTTTTATTTTAAAAAGGGTACATTTGTGATTTTATGCGACTAAGCCTATTTTATCAATGCCGGCCTTTTATACGCTGGACAGAGTATTGAAAACCGGATTTTTCTGGATATGTTGGATTGTCCTTACGTTTTGGGGGAATAGGAGTTGTATATTTCAGGATTAGTCTGTATGTGTGGGTCTTTTGACTGCTGGAAAAAGGCAACGGGTTCATTGCAGTAGCTGCGGCATATAGAGGGCAATTTTCTTCATTGGCGGTCTATCTATACAATTACAAAGAAAAAAATTGATAGTGAAGCAAATACCTACTATGTCTATTAGATTTATTGTATTATAGTATTATTGTATTATTGAATAAAAACACTATCATTTTAGTCGCATTTGGTCAATTTTGCACTATTGATTTGAAGGAGGATCTATTTTGAATACGTTACTTGTTATCGTAAATATTGTTATTCTTCTTGCATTGATCTTCGGGCTATATACAATGCAGAAGAAACACGTAAAATTCTCAACACGTGTATTCACAGGTCTCGGTATAGGGATTGTATTTGGTATTATTATTCACCTGCTGTATGGTACAGCATCGGATGTCACAACAACGACAATCGAGTGGTTTGATATAGTCGGTACAGGTTATGTGAAGTTATTGCAAATGGTTGTCATGCCATTAGTATTTATCTCCATTGTCGGTGCCTTTACAAAGGTAAACCTTACAAAAAACCTTGGGAAAATCAGTTTCTTCGGAATCGGAATTTTACTTGTCACAACCGGTATTGCCGCGTTTATTGGCATCGGAGCAGCACTTGGCTTCGGCTTGGACGGAATAGAATTACAAGCAGGAGATGCAGAAAATGCCCGTAATCAAGAATTAGTAGATCGGGTGTCAACCGTTGAGGACATGACGATTCCTGATCAAATACTTTCGTTTATCCCATCAAATCCATTCGCTGACTTGACAGGGGCTCGTACAACTTCAACCATTGCCGTTGTTATTTTCGCATCATTTATCGGGATGGCGTATTTAGGCATTAGACAAAAACAGCCGGAGCAGGCTGAGCTGTTCTCTAAAATTGTCGATACTTTATATGTAATTACAATGCGTATCGTTTCATTAGTATTACGCGTTACACCATATGGAGTATTAGCTTTAATGACAAAGGTTGCAGCTACAAGTGATTATGGGGCCATCTTGAATTTAGGTAAATTTGTGATCGCCTCCTATGTAGCGCTCATTGCGATGTTCTTAATCCATCTTATTTTGATTGCACTAGCAAAATTAAATCCTGTTACATTTATGAAAAAGGGATTACCTACTCTTACATTTGCTTTTACATCTCGTTCAAGCGCAGGTTCGTTACCACTTAACATCAAAACTCAAACAAATGGGTACGGTGTTTCTGAAGGCGTAGCAAACTTTGTCGGACCATTCAGCTTAAGTATCGGGCAAAATGGTTGTGCAGGGATTTACCCGGCGATGCTGGCGATCATGGTAGCGCCGACTGCAGGGATTAATCCATTTGATATTAGCTTTATCTTAACCGTCGTCGTAGTCGTTATGATCAGCTCATTTGGTGTTGCTGGTGTAGGCGGCGGTGCAACGTTTGCTTCTTTAATCGTTCTGTCTGTTTTGAACTTGCCTGTAGCGATTGTCGGCTTATTGATTTCTGTTGAGCCTCTTATCGATATGGGGCGTACAGCATTAAACGTTAACGGCAGTATGACATCCGGTGTTTTGACAGCAAAACTCACAGGAGAGCTTGACGAAACAATATACAACGATAAACACAGCCTAGACGAAGCAGTCGAAGCATAGACAACACTTAAGCCACCAGGCATCGATCATGAGATGCCCGGTGGCTTTTTTTGCTCCCTTTATTGATAAACAGACAAACAAAAAACCAGCTACATCACGTAGCTGGTTCATTGTTTACCTAAAAGGCAGATTCTTTTTATGCTTCTGTTGTTGCTTCATTTGAATAGCGTTTTTTGAACACTAATGCAAAGTAGCCGAATGTAATGATTAGACATACAACCATAAAGCCTGCAAGAACTGACGTGTTAAAGCCTAAGAACGCCATGTCCCCTGTAGAAATTGTTGATTTAAACGCTTGAACAGAGTATGTCATTGGGAAGAACGGGTTAAACACTTTTAATGGATCCGGTACTAATTCTATTGGGAATGTACCTGCACTTGTTGTCAATTGAATGATCAACGTTAAGATCGCGATAAATCGTCCTGGGTCCCCAAAGATTGACACAAGCATTTGAATAATCGCCAAGAATGTAAAGCTTGTCAGGATCGCTGTTAATGTAAACATCAACAGATTTTCTGTTTCAAGACCTAAAACCCCTACTACTACCGCTACAGATATAAGCGATTGAATAATCCCTACTACTGTTAAAATCGATACTTTACTGAAGAACCATGCTCTAGCGCTTGTTGGGCGGATCGCTGGTTCAACAAGTGGGAACACGATGGAGATTAACAATGCTCCGACAAATAAACCTAAAGAGATAAAGTATGGTGCAAAGCCCGTACCGTAGTTTGGCACTTCGTTGACTGCTTCTTTATCGACTGTTACCGGTTGTGCCGCCATATCGTAGTTTTTATCGTTCGGGTGAATTTCTGCTTCCTCACTGGCCTCAGTCAGCTTCGTTTGTAATGTTGATGTACCATCTGCCAGTTCTTTTGTACCTGCTGTTAGTGTAGATGAACCTTCTGCCAGCTCACCTGATTTTTCTGCAAGTAACGATGAACCACTATTTAACGTGGAGCTGCCTTGCACTAATTCATTTAAACCGGATGCTAATTCATTAGCTCCCGCTTTTGCTGATCCTGCACCAGTTGCAAGCTCATTTAACTTACTTGCCAATGTGGCATTCCCTGCCTGCAGACTTGCTGCACCGTTGACAAGGGCGTCTGAATTTTCCACCAGCTTATTCGCACCGGCTGCTACCTGCTGTTGGCCTGCAGCGATTTGTTTGCTGCCTTCTTGTAATTGAGCTGCGCCTTGCTGTAACTGGCCGGCACTAGAAGCAAGCTGTGATACACCGCCGGCAAGCTGCTCACTGCCTTCGTTTAATTGATTTAATGTTGCCTGCAATGCTTGCGCCTGTTCAGGAGGCAAACTTGCCAATACGCCTTGCATTTGCTCTGATAGTGCACCGATTCCTTGATGTAGGCTTGCTGCACTATTATTTAATTGATTAGCTCCTGCCTGTAAGTTTGCACTGCCGCTTGCTACATTGGAAATCCCTGAAGCTAATTGCTGTTGTTTTTCTACTAATGTCGCCTGTCCGGCTGCTACTTGTGCAGCACCTTCTGTATAGCTTGTAATGCCTTGTGCTAAATCATTTGCACCAGTTGCCGCTTGACCAGCACCAGCTGCCAGCTGTTTACTGCCATCTTCAAGTGTGGCAATCCCTTTTGCTAAATCATTTGCACCGGATGCCGCTTTTTTAGCACCTGTAGCCAGCTGATCTGTACCATCTGATAATTCGACCGTACTTGCTGCTAACTGCTGTAAATATCCCTCTAAATCTTCAGCACCGTCTACGATTTTTTTCGCTCCGGTATCCAGCTCGCCGGCGCCGTCCGCTGCCTCAGCAAAGCCATTGCCTAATTCAGTAATCGATGTGAAGAGCTGCTCTGCATATGTTTTAGAAACCTGTGTATTGACCTCTGCTTTAATACGCTCTAAAGCTGTGTCACCGATTTGGGCGCT
>DEQA01000319.1:0-2570 GCA_002359075.1 Planococcaceae bacterium UBA3378 | reverse complement strand
TCACTATCAATCAGCTTTTCCGTGAGCTCCTTACCAAGGGCCATTTCTTCCCCTTCGTAGGTTGTACCTTTGTCATCATTTACAATGGCCACTGGAAGACTACTTAAGTGGTCATAAGGATCCCAAAAGGCCCATAAAAACATCCCACTGTATAATACCGGGATAAACAACACAGCAATAATGGAAATCATCATTTTTCGTGTTGTTAATACTTTTCGCCATTCTGACTTAAACATGCCGTTCCGCCTTTCATTAAAAGATACTACCTGACCAAAATAGTCAATTGGTCATTTTGTTCCAAGAAAAAACCAATTATCCCCTAAAGGATCACTGATTTTTTCTTACTTTTTTGTTAAGCCGCTAAAAATTGTCTGTTTGAAAGTCGTTAAGATTTTCTCTTCACTTAAAGGCTCATCATGTGTCTGCTGCCAATCCACTACAAACGCTAAGTATGATTTCATCAGTAAATACGCGACCAGCGGCGGATCACATTCATTAACCTGCTTCTTATCGATGCTGAGTTGAATAAATCCTGCAAGGTACGAAATGATCTCACTTTCAATCACCTGAAGCATTTCCTTTACTGCGGGCGTACGTAGCGCTTTCTCCTCTTCAATCAGCTTTGCAAACAGCACATGCTTCTCTCTGAATTGAAGCATTTTCATCAGTGCCATATGTGCATTTTCGATAAAGCTGACAGACGGATCAACGGTCGTATCCATTGCTACCTTCATTTCCCGGATTAACGACACCACTACTTCCTGCAGCAGCACTTCCTTGTTGTCAAAAAACGTATAAATCGTTCCCTTTCCAACATTCGCAACCTTTGCTACCTGCTCAATCGTCGTCGCCTTATACCCAAAGAGTGAAAAGGATTTTGTGGCTGCATCTAAAATTTCCTGCCTGCGATCCAATAAACGTCATCCCTTTGCTAACATTTTCTCTTTCAGCTTGACCTAAAAATGACCAAAATAACAATTCGGTCATCTGGTCATTATTATACACCCGTATTTTAAAAATGCAAGAATTAAATTTATCATCATTTTAATCCCCGGATTCTTTAGGGATTTTACCCAAATGACCGCCGTTTGAACGGCTTTTCGGACGCTATTTAAGCATTTTTATTCCTTTTGCTCTATCAGTATCCCCCCATATCCACAATCGATTCCATGTAAAAAAGAAAAAGACAGACCAAGGCTTCAGGAAATATACAAAAATAGGGCATAGCTGAAAAATCCAGCTACGCCCATCTGTATCCACCCATTTTTTGATGCAGCCTGTACATTCATTACCCGTTCTTCTTAAAAGTTAAAATACCTTTTCGCATTATAATAGCAAATATCTTCTACCATTTTCCCTAACAGTTCATAATCTTCCGGAGCTTCTCCGTCCACGACCCACTGCCCGATTACATCGCACAGTAGACGGCGGAAATATTCATGGCGCGTATAGGAAAGAAAGCTTCTTGAATCTGTGAGCATCCCTATAAAGCGGCTTAATAAACCGATGCTTGCCAACGCCTTAATCTGATCGAGCATGCCCTCTTTTTGATCATTGAACCACCATGCTGTACCAAATTGAATTTTCCCCGGTATCCGTTCCTGGAAACTTCCTATAATCGTTGCAATCACATAATAGTCTTTCGGGTTTAATGAATAAATAATTGTTTTGGGCAGTGCATTTTCCAATGCCAGACTGTCCAGCAGCTTTGTTAAAGGTATGGCGATCTGCCCATCATTCATACTGTCATAGCCTGTATCCGGGCCAAGTGTGTTAAACATTTTTGTATTGTTATTGCGATTTG
Organism: Planococcaceae bacterium UBA3378; assembly: GCA_002359075.1. GTDB lineage: Bacteria > Bacillota > Bacilli > Bacillales_A > Planococcaceae > Lysinibacillus_B. The sequence goes on along the minus strand of DEQA01000319.1, from coordinate 766 downwards.
CAGAAATATGATATTGCATCGCCCAATCGTATGCCGTATATTGCTGTCCTAAAAACTGCAGCAGATGGGTTTTGTATTGCGCCTCTTCCAGCTGTGTTACCTTCTCCCCTGCCAATGCTTTTTGTAAAATATCATCTACTTGCTGTTCGGTAGCCGGTTCAAAATATAATTGATCAAGCGCATGGTCCGACACCTTGCACCCGGTTTCTGCGAAAAAGGCAATACGCTGGCACAGGGCTGTCTTCAGATCTGCTATGCCTGCAATCTCGATCTTTGACGCCTCAGCCAGTTTAGCAAGCCAGCCGGTAAAGGTTGGCCGGTTAATTTCTAACGCTTGGTCTGGTCTAAAGCTTGGCAGCACACGCACAGGAAACTGTTTATCCTGCTGTAACTGAATATGGTATGCAAGCGAATCAACCGGATCATCCGTTGTACAAATGACCTCGACATTCGATTGCTTAATGAGCTCCCGAACAGATTGTTCCTTTAACTGCCTGTTTACATTTTCCCAAATGGCCGGTGCTGTTTGGCCGTTTAATAATCGCTCTTCATGAAAATATCTGCGCAGCTCTAAATGTGTCCAGTGGTATAGAGGGTTTCCTATCGTAGCTGGTACTGTCTCGGCCCATTTTTCAAATTTTTCGTAAGGGGCTGCATCCCCGGTAATATATGTTTCTTCTACTCCGTTTGCACGCATGGCACGCCATTTATAATGATCGCCGTTTAGCCATACTTCTGTGATGTTTTCAAATACCGTATCTTCAAA
>DEQA01000222.1:2216-4585 GCA_002359075.1 Planococcaceae bacterium UBA3378 | reverse complement strand
ATTCCATCTGACAGGTATTAACGTGAGGGGCGTTCTAAATGAGAAGTGATATGATTAAGCTAGGGGTAGACCGAGCTCCTCACCGTAGTCTTTTATATGCTACGGGGAAAGTGAAGGCAAAAGATTTAGATAAACCCTTCATCGGCGTATGTAACTCATACATTGATATTATTCCAGGACACGTACACCTGCGGCAATTCGCAGATGTCGTCAAGGAAGCGATCATCGAAGCTGGAGGCATTCCATTTGAATTCAACACAATTGGTGTAGACGATGGGATTGCGATGGGGCATATCGGAATGCGTTATTCACTGCCATCCCGTGAAATCATTGCCGATGCGGCAGAGACAGTTATTAATGCCCACTGGTTTGACGGTGTATTTTATATTCCAAACTGTGACAAAATTACGCCGGGTATGCTGATGGCGGCTGCTCGTACAAATGTACCATCTGTTTTTGTATCAGGCGGACCAATGGAGGCAGGTACTTCATCAACAGGCAAGCAGCTTTCCTTAACAAGTGTTTTCGAAGGTGTCGGTGCCTTGAAATCAGGCAAAATGACAGCTGAGGAATTACATGATATTGAACATAATGCATGTCCGACATGCGGATCCTGTTCAGGGATGTTCACAGCGAACTCCATGAACTGTTTGATGGAAATGCTGGGTGTCGCGCTACCGGGCAACGGTACAATCGTTGCGACAAGTGCAGAACGCCACCGCTTGATTAAAGAAGCGGCTAAACATTTAGTCCGGATGATTAAAGAGGATATTAAGCCTCGCGATATCATTACAAAAGAAGCGATTGACGATGCATTTGCGCTTGATATGGCAATGGGTGGATCGACAAATACGGTCTTACATACATTGGCGATTGCAAATGAAGCGGAAATTGAATATAACATTGAAGATATTAATAAAGTGGCAGAAAGAGTTCCTTATTTGGCGAAAATTATGCCGGCATCCGATTTTTCAATGGATGACATTGAAAAGGCAGGCGGCGTATCGGCCATTATCAATGAGCTGACGAAAATCCCGGGAGCGATTCACCCGGAGCGTCAGACCATTGCAGGCGTCTCGATGGGGGAACTGGTCAAGGATTACCATATTAAAAATGATCAGGTCATCAGGACAAAAGACAATCCATATTCTCCGGTCGGCGGTTTATCCGTTTTATTCGGCAACATTGCACCGGAAGGATCAGTGATTAAAGTCGGCGCTGTCGATCCATCCATCAAAGTCTTTTCCGGAGAGGCGATTGTGTTCGACTCACAGGAAGAGGCACAGGCAGCGATCGATGAAGGCGAAGTTCGTGAAGGGCACGTTGTTGTTATTCGCTATGAAGGACCAAAAGGCGGACCGGGAATGCCGGAAATGCTTGCACCAACATCGGCAATTCAAGGACGCGGTCTAGGAACAAAAGTGGCGCTTATTACAGATGGTCGTTTCTCAGGAGCATCAAGGGGTATTTCCATCGGCCATATTTCACCGGAAGCAGCAGAGGGCGGTCCGATCGCTCTTGTGGAAAACGGTGACACTATTATTATCGATCTACCAAACCGTACGATCAATCTGGAAGTTTCTGAGGAAGTATTAGCTGAAAGACGGACAAAATTAACACCGTTTGAACCGAAAATTAAACGCGGCTGGCTGGCACGTTACTCGAAACTCGTAACGAATGCCTCACAGGGCGGTATCATGAAAATTTAATATGAAAAATCGTTGATGAGGTTAAAGGGGTCAGAGCCTTGCATCTACCAGAGAGCCGGTATTGCTGGAAGCCGGCGGTGCAACTGAACCCGACATCCCCTCGGAGTGAGCTATTAAACGCGTAATGCCATTAGATAGCTCCGGGCATATAATCAGTGCTCGTTATTAATGAATAGTAAACTGATCTTAGCTGTAAGACGAATAATCGCAATATTTCTATTATTCGCCTGAGATTGGTTATTACACTGTTCATGAGGCAGCTATTTGTGCTGTGAATAAGGGTGGTACCATGAAAAGTCTTTTTCATCCCTACGTAAGAGGTGTTCTTTTGCGTGCGGAGAAAAAGGCTTTTTCTTTTTATCCCGTTAACCGGATGAGCTTTCCATAATCAGTTTAGTAAGGAGGAGTAAACGAAATGTCGAATGTTTCAGCAAAAGAATTACAACAGCAGGAAATGCCAGAGCAGGAGGAAGTAAAAAAACCGAAGGATGGTGCAGATATTTTAGTGCAGGCACTGCATGATCAGGATGTCGATATCATCTTTGGCTATCCGGGCGGTGCTGTACTTCAAATCTATGATGCGATGTACCGCAATCCGATCCGTCATATTCTGACACGTCACGAACAGGGAGCCATCCATGCGGCTGAAGGATATGCCCG
>DEQA01000222.1:1147-2064 GCA_002359075.1 Planococcaceae bacterium UBA3378 | reverse complement strand
ATGGGGATTACAACACCGATTACAAAACACAATTATCAGGTGCAGGATGTTCGTGATATTCCGCGCATCGTCCAGGAAGCATTCCATATTGCCAATACAGGACGCAAGGGACCGGTTGTCATTGACTTCCCGAAAAATGTATCCCAGGCACTTTTCACAGATGGTGATATGCCGGAAACACCGGAAGAAATTTATCTGCCGGGGTACCAGCCAAACTGCAAGCCGAACTACCTGCAGATCCAAAAGGCTATTCAGGCACTTGCTTCAGCAGAAAAACCATTAGTGTTAGCGGGAGCCGGCGTTTTATTTGCAGAAGCACAAAATGAATTGACTGAATTGGTTGAAAAATATAAATTACCGATTATTAATACACTTCTTGGACTCGGCAGCATTCCCGGTAACCACGAGCTGTTTTACGGCATGGCAGGGATGCACGGTACCGTAACAGCAAATGATGCGATTACAAAATGCGACCTTCTTATTAATATCGGTGCACGGTTTGACGACCGCCTGACAGGTAATCTTGCTACGTTCGCACCGAATGCAACGATCGTTCATATTGATATTGATCCGGCAGAAATCGGCAAAAATGTACCGACCGACATTCCGATCGTAGCTGATGCCAAGGAAGCATTACAGGCACTGCTGAAGAAAGATTTCGAAGGACCGGATACAGCTTCCTGGATCAATTACTTAAATGCACAGGATGCGGAATTCCCATTATGGTATGACGAAGATCCGAACGAAATTATGCCGCAACAGGCATTAGAGGCGATCCACCGCATTACAAACGGCGATGCGATTGTTACAACGGATGTAGGGCAGCACCAAATGTTTGCAGCCCAGTATTACCACCTGAACAATTCCCACAGCTGGGTGACATCTGGTGGACTTGGTACGATGGGCTTCGGTTTCCC
>DEQA01000222.1:0-1077 GCA_002359075.1 Planococcaceae bacterium UBA3378 | reverse complement strand
TTCCAAATGACAGCCCAGGAGCTTTCATTACTGAAGGAATTCAACCTTCCTGTAAAAATTGTCATCCTGAACAACAGCTGTCTTGGCATGGTCCGCCAGTGGCAGGAAACATTCTATGAAGAGCGGTATTCCTCTTCCTTAATGCCGATCCAGCCGGACTTTGTCAAATTGGCAGACGCATACGGCATCAAAGGCTATTTAATCGAAAAGCCGGAAGAAATGGAAGCAACTTTAACAGAAGCTATCCTTTCTGACGAGCCTGTGCTGATCGACCTTCGCATCAAACAATTATCAAGCGTTTATCCGATGGTCGCACCAGGCAAAGGATTACATGAAATGATCGGGGTGAAAAAGCTGTGAAACGAGTAATTACAGTTATCGTGATTAATCAAAGCGGGGTGTTGAACCGCGTAACAGGCTTGCTGATGAAACGTCAATTCAACATTGAATCGATTACTGTAGGACATACAGAGCAGCCGAACTTCTCAAAAATGACATTTGTCGTGCATGTAGAAGATGAAAGCAAAATTGAACAGCTAACGAAGCAATTATCAAAGCAGATCGATGTACTGAAAGTTAATGACATAACAGACAAATCCATCGTCCTGCGGGAGCTTGCATTAGTGAAGGTCATTTCACCGCCGAATACTCGACTGGAAATGAACGCCATAGTGGAACCGTTCCGGCCGCAAGTTATTGATACAGCCAAAAATGTTGTGACGTATCAAGTGGTGGGACACCCGGAAAAAATCGATGCATTCATCGAGCTGATCCGTCCATACGGCATTAAAGAGCTTACACGTACAGGGGCTACAGCCTCCGTTCGCGAAACACAAAAGTCTGAGCAGCCGTTACTATCAATCTTAAAATAACGAGATAGCGTGCTAAAAGACAAATACGTAAACTTTCGTTGTCCTACTGGGGCAGCAAGTAAAAAAGAGAGAACCGGAAAACAACTTTTCCGTTTCATAAATTAAAAATATAAAGAAATCTTAGGAGGCTATTAAAATGGCAACAATGTATTATGAAAACGAAATCAACGATCAAGTATTAAGAGGGAAAAAAATCGCAATCATC
>DEQA01000314.1 GCA_002359075.1 Planococcaceae bacterium UBA3378 | reverse complement strand
CCATCCAGCGTAAAGTTACCGTTTCGCGTATATGCTTCACTGCCGTCTTCATGCTGCAGGCGGAAGAAAATAGAACCCTGCTTGCCTGATGTTTCATCCACCGGAAGAGTTCCGTCAATTAAGGCAACGTCAGTCGAAAGATCTGTTTCAAGCAGTGAACCCTGGGTATAGTTAGATAAGGATTCCTGCAAGTAAACACCGGTATTCAATGCGCCCACAGGTGTCGCCTTTACTAGATTTAACCCTTTTTGCGTCGGGATACCGTTTGATGTAATAGCCGACATCAGCATATCGGGAAATGAACGAATCGTCGTTTGCTCCGCCTTAAACCCCGGGGTATTGGCATTTGCCATATTGTTCGTCAAAATTTCCGTCTTGCGCTGCTGGGCCGTCATACCTGATGCAACTGTATAGAATCCTTTAAACATAGGGGTTCACCTCAAATTTTTTCATTACTTCGATGCGACACGGTCAATATTATCCAGCATAATGCCTGTCCCAATCGCTACACAGTCCATTGGATTTTCCGCTATAAATACCGGTACCTTCAGCTCTTCCATTAACAGCTGATCGATTCCGTGAAGCAGTGCGCCGCCGCCTGTCAAAATGACACCGCGGTCAATAATATCTGCCGATAATTCCGGCGGTGTTTTTTCCAGTACATTTTTGGCCGACTGAATAATAAGCGCTACCGATTCGCGCAGCGCCTGCTCGATTTCTTTGGAATTGATTGTAATCGTGCGGGGCAGCCCGGTTACCATATCGCGTCCGCGGATATCCATTTCCTCATTGCGCCCTGCTTCGGAAAAGACAGTACCGACTGTCATTTTGATTGCTTCAGATGTCCGTTCACCGATCAGCAGCTTATACTGCTTCTTTATGTATTGTAAGATGTCGTTATCAAATACATCACCCGCTACTTTGATCGACTCGCTCGTTACAATATCACCCATTGAAAGGACTGCGACATCAGTCGTTCCGCCACCGATATCCACAACCATATTTCCGCTCGGCTGGAAAATATCCATGCCTGCTCCAATCGCCGCCACTTTTGGCTCCTCTTCTAAATACACCTTTTTGCCGCCTGATTTTTCAGCTGCTTCCCGTATTGCCTTTTGCTCAACACTCGTAATATTTGTCGGACAACAGATTAAAATGCGCGGCTTTGATAAAAAGCCTTTTACATTCAGCTTGTTCATGAAATATTTCAGCATCGCTTCTGTTGACTCGAAATCCGCGATGACCCCGTCCTTTAACGGGCGGATCGCTACGATGTTGCCTGGTGTACGGCCGACCATTTGGCGCGCCTCCTCACCAACTGCAAGCACCTTGTTAGTTTTTTTATCAATGGCTACCACGGATGGCTCGTTCAGTACGATGCCCTTTCCCTTCACGTGGATCAGTACGTTTGCCGTACCTAAATCGATGCCAATATCTTTTGAAAACATGTTTTATTAATCTCCTTCCCAGCTTTTCCAACATCTACACGTGCACATCTATTTATCTTGAATATTTTATCATATTAAGTGTCGAATTACACCAATATTTATTATCGGCTATTTCCTTTTTCAGTTAATAAACGCCCTGAATTTGTCAATAAAAAAAGCATTTTGACGACTGATGCAGTCTTGTCAAAACGCTTCTTTGTCCAGCTGGATCTGCTGATCGGATTGTAATTTGTGCTGCCATTTCTTCCGTGTCGCCTCTCCTCCACGAAGATGCCTGACCGATTTATGATATGCCAGTACTTCCTTGACTTCTGCCGATAATGCCTCGTTAACCTTCTCAAGGCGTTCTGTCAGATCTTTATGGACGGTACTCTTGGAATACCCTGTCATTTTAGCGATGGCGCGAACAGTCTCTCCTGTCTCTAATAGCAGCTGTCCTAACTTCACACAGCGGTGCCGAATATGCTCGTGCACGCTCTCTTCCTTTCAATCGCGTGTTTGTTCAGCTTATGCCGCGTGAATAGACGATAGAACTAAATTCCATATCCGCTAATGACTGGATTTTGTCCACTGGTGCAAAACAGCACCATCAAGAGGCAGCATATGCATCTATCTCCCGGCCTAGTAGAGGCGGGAGATTATGCGAAAAAGGAATTAAAATGCCAATAGCGTTTTGGGATTGATATGCTGGCCGTCTTTTAAAACTTCAAAATACAGGTGGATACCGGCTGACGGATTCGATTCATTTTCGATTGTTGTCGCAATCGGCTCGCCCTGTGTGACAGCATCCCCTTCTTTAACAAGGATGTCGCCAACTGATGAATAGCGTGTTGTAAAGCCGTTTTCATGCTCAAGTGTTACCGTATTGCCAGTGAAAGCATCCAGCTTTACTTCTTTTACTTGGCCGCTTAGTGCCGCCATTACCGGGAATGGTTCACTGTTGATCGCAAATGAAATGCCGTTTGATGTCGAATATGTTTGACCGAATACAAGAAGTGAATTTTCACGTGCTTCTGCATCAGCAGTCACGTCATAGTAGTCCTGTACAATCTTCACATTATTTAACTGTGCTTCGTCAAACGGGTACTTCATTGTTTCCTCACGGGCATTTGTTTCAATGACCGTTTCGTCTTCCTGTGAAACAGGCTGTAGCGTGTCAGTGTCCTCCGGTGTTGCCATTACATTATAGAGTACAATAAACGCAATCATGATAAGCGCAATAACTGCATAAACAGCTGGCCAAAACCAAGGTTTATCGACCCACGTTTTTGGAGATGTAGTTTGTTTGTTTTCTCCCATTGTTTATCACCTCAAGTGGTAGTGTGACCACTATTTGGAGATTCTAAACAGGAAAATTTGGAAAATTTACTTTGAACATGCAAGTTGCTCAAGTTTTGTATTTGGATAATAATACGCCACAATTTCCTCGGCGCTTTTCCCGTCTGCAGCGAGCGCCGCAGCACCGTACTGGCTCATGCCGACGCCGTGTCCGTAGCCTTTTGTTTCGATCTGCACCTGCTGGTCGACTGTAATCGAAAAATCGGCTGATTTTAACTCAAGCAGCTCACGAAATTCCCGTCCCTGCCACGACTGATTGCCAATCGTAATAGTCTCTACTCGGTTTGTGCTGTTTCGCGTTATGTTCGCCTGCTTGATCTGCCCTAGAGTGAAATTCCCTTGCAGTGCTTGATTGATCTGTGCAAGCGTAAAACTTTTTTCATCCGTATAGTCCTCAGGTGATGATACAGCCGTCAAATAGGCAATTTGCGTGCCGCTGAAATTTTCCGCTGTCTCGGTCTGCCCGTTCGAGGCAGCATGGAACATTGCGGTAATCGGCTCGCCGTTATACGTAAGGATTTGGTTTTTTGTCTCTTTTACGGCACGCTTTAGCTTTTTTTCATATTTCGGATCCAGCTCCTGCTTGTACACCTGGTGAGCTGTCGTTTGCATAATGGGGCTCGCTCCGTAATTTGTCTGGTGGATCGCATACGTCCTCGCAGCAATCGCCTGCGCTTTTAGTGCCTCTAAATCGAAGCTTGCCGGCATCTCCCCAGCCAGCACCCCTACTAAATACTGCTCTAATGGAAGCTCCTCATTGGATTCAGCAAAGGTAATGGAAATTTCGCACTCCTCCACTACTTCTTTCGGTGATGCTTTTTTCTTAAACTGCAATGGAATCATAAACAGCAGGACAACAATAAGTAGAGGTAGAATATATTTTTTCATATCGCAGTCTATGAGGGATCGATAGGAAATCATTCCTTTTATATTAAAAGTTTTTATGTCCTTTTTAGCTGGCTATTTGCCCTTTTGCATATAGCCCCAGACGCCTCTGTTATAGCCAAGAAGGCTTTATCCAAGAGCTTGGCGGCCTGTTGCCCCGTGTTGATGTTTCCTCTCTGAAAACGGCCGTAAAAGGAGAGAGCGCTTTGTTTTTACTATAAAATCCGCAGGCATTGGATGCCTGCGGATGATATGGGTTCATATAATTGCTGTAAAGTTCATATGATAAGATTAAGCAGTTGCTTGTTCTTTTTCCTTTGTCACTTCGTCAGAAATACGTTCAATATCTGCGCCGAGTGCAGCAAGTTTTTGATGGAAGTTTACATAGCCGCGGTCCAGATGGTGAAGTTTTGTCACACGTGTCATGCCTTCTGCCACAAGACCTGCAAGAATCAGCGAGGCAGCAGCACGTAAATCAGTCGCAGCTACTTCGGCTCCCTGTAGTTCTGTTGTCCCTTCAATGAACACAGAACGGCCTTCAATTTTGGCAGCAGCATTCATGCGGCGGAATTCCTCCACATGCATGAAACGGTTTTCAAATACTGTTTCGGTAATGATGCTCGTGCCTTCAGCCGTCAGCATCAAAGCCATTAGCTGGGATTGCATATCTGTAGGGAATCCTGGGTGAGGCATTGTTTTAATATCCACTGACTTCAGCGGGCCGTTTGCACGTACACGAAGACCTTCCGCTTCCTCTGTAATCGTTACACCCATTTCGCGCATTTTGGCGATCAAAGCCGCCATATGCTCAGGTACCGCATTTTCTATTAAAACGTCACCACGTGTAATAGCAGCTGCGACCATAAATGTCCCCGCTTCAATCCGGTCAGGGATAATGTAGTGGGTCGTACCTGTTAATTCCTTTACACCTTCAATGCGGATCGTATCAGTTCCGGCACCGATTACACGACCGCCCATTCCATTAATAAAGTTTGCCAGGTCGACAATTTCCGGCTCCTTTGCCGCATTTTCGATAATTGTCGTCCCTTCAGCGAGCGCCGCTGCCGACATAATATTTTCTGTAGCACCGACACTTGGGAAATCCAAATAAATTTTAGCTCCGCGCAGGCGATCCTTCACAATCGCTTCTACATAACCATGGCCAAATGAAATTTCGGCTCCCATTGCTTCAAAGCCTTTTAAATGCAGTTCAATTGGACGGGAACCAATCGCACATCCCCCTGGAAGTGCTACACGGGCAAAGCCGTTACGTCCAAGCAATGATCCCATCACCAAGATAGAGGCACGCATTTTACTGACGAATTCGAACTGTGCTTCACTTGAAAGCATTCCTGAAGCATCAATCATCATTTCGTTATTTGCCGCGTCATACTCCACTTTAGCATTTAAGCTTCTAAGTACTTCACCGATTGTTTTTACATCTGCCAAGTTTGGCACGTCTCTTATGATATTTGTTTTATTTGAAGCCAATAGCGAGGCTGCCAAGATGGGTAAAACGGCATTTTTTGCGCCCTCTACTTTTACTCTGCCCTTTAATGTACGGCCACCCGTTACAATAATTTTATCCACAATTCGTCCCTCCGAATACAATTGTACGAAACTGTAAAACACAATTTATTAAAAAAGATTAATAGTCCATAATTTATACAAACACTTTACATGTTAACTTGTAAGACTACCTGATACAAGCGCCCAAATCACTATTTTACGGTATTTTGATGAAATACGCTACATTTTTATAATACTCAACACATGGTAATAGCGTGAATTATATACAAATCCAAAAAATTGCGCGATTCTTTACTTTCCTACCCTCTACCTACTAATTCGGAAACATTTTTTGAATATTTTTTGGGGAATTATAGGCATTGGAGTGGTAAACAAGACCTTGTTTCCCTCTCCAACATACACAATCGCCCAATTATTGGAACAAATACGGCAGTTGCTGTGACCATGTGGAGAAGGAAATAAAAAAATTAGAAACGGTTGAACCGATGGCGATGCTTAACAAAATATAGAGCACCTGAATCTGAAATGTTTTCCCTTTTTTAAATACTTGCTCCAGCCGTAATGACTGCAGCGCATAAAATGTGACAGCAATGAAAAAAAGATGGGAAATGATCCCGATAAGCGCCTGCTGACCGAGCTGTGTATACAAATCCATTTCGGATCCTCCTTTAAAAATGCATGCTGTGTTCAGCTGCGAGAAATATGGTCTAAAGCATGTTGCCCCCATATTGCATGGGAGAGTCGCGCATAGCCTTTGCTTTTTACCGCAGCCAGGTATGTTTGTCTGCGTGACAATGTGCTGTTCGGTCATTTGTTGATGATTTTCATGAACCCCTGTCTTAAGCAGGGCAGACTGGATGTTTCATCCTATAAACGTTTTTCGATCTCTTGAAAAAAAGCGGGCAGAAAATACCTCTGCCCGCTTGTTCTTCAATTAGATATTACCCTCATGAACATTGATACGATTAATCGCGCGTTTTAAAGCTAATTCAGCACGGTTGAAATCAACGTTATCCTGTTTTTGTTGAAGACGCTGCTCAGCACGCGTAAGCGCAGCTTTTGCACGGGCAAGGTCGATTGTTTCAGCAACTTCCGCTGAAGAAGCTAAAATCGAAATCTTGTCGGGACGCACTTCAATAAAACCACCATTTACAGCCACAAGTTCTGTTTGGCCGCCTTCTTTATTCAGCTTCACTGCACCGATTGCAAGTGGAGCAACCATAGGAATATGGCCTGGAAGGACACCAATTTCACCTGAAGTTGTTTTGGCGATAACCATTGTTACTTCACCATCGTATACTGGGCCGTCGGGAGTGACAATATTGACTGTTACTGTCTTCATGTGTTTTCCTCCTAGCCGTTAGTATTAAACCTCTACGCCCATGCTTTTCGCTTTTTCTACTACTTCTTCAATGCTGCCAACTAGACGGAAAGCATCTTCTGGCAGGTGGTCATGCTTACCTTCAAGGATTTCCTTGAATGAACGTACAGTGTCTTTAACTGGTACGTATGAACCTTTTTGGCCAGTGAATTGTTCCGCAACGTGGAAGTTTTGTGATAAGAAGAATTGAATACGACGTGCACGTCCTACTACTAATTTATCTTCTTCACTTAATTCATCCATACCTAAAATTGCAATAATATCTTGTAATTCGCGGTAACGTTGTAGTGTTGATTGTACTTGACGAGCAACTTCATAATGCTCTTCACCAACAATTTCAGGTGAAAGTGCGCGTGAAGTTGAAGCAAGTGGGTCAACTGCTGGGTAAATACC
>DEQA01000023.1 GCA_002359075.1 Planococcaceae bacterium UBA3378 | reverse complement strand
GGTACATTAAAATCAACACGTACAAATACGCGCTTTCCTTTTACATTTACATCATCCATCGTCTTCTTTAAAAACATGAAGAAAACCCTCCTTCAATTTAAAAAACAGGCGTTACCCCTTTTATAGTAGACTTCCATTTAAATAGTAACAAAAGTCAATATGTAATGTCTCTTGTAAGCACAGAGCGGCTCCCCAATGCTTACTAGAGTGAACTAGATTACCTTTAAAAAAAGGGCGAGTCGGTAAACCCCGCTCGCCCCTTTTACCTTTAATACATTATAATAGTTCAACTACTTAAAGGCTATACTTTTCCATTACATTTTATTGTATTGTGACACACTTTTTCGTTAAAACCGTAAAAGTATGTCACAATTATTGACTCTGCATTTTTTAGGAACGATCCTTATTTAAGGCCTTTACCTGCAATATATAAAGCCAGATCCATTAAGCGAGTTGAGTAGCCGATTTCGTTGTCATACCAGGCAACAATTTTCGCCATCCGGTTTTCCATTACCATTGTAGATAAGCCGTCTACTGTAGAAGAAGCGTGATTGCCATTGTAATCAATAGAAACAAGCGGTAATTCGTTATACCCTAAAATTCCTTTTAAATCACCTTCTGAAGCTTCTTTTAAAACAGCATTGATCGAATCTACCGTTACATCCGACTCCAGCTCTACAACAAGGTCAATACAAGATACGTTCGGTGTCGGAACACGCATTGAGAAGCCGTCCAGCTTTCCTTTTAAGCGAGGAAGCACTTTTGAAACAGCTACTGCTGCCCCTGTTGTTGTCGGAATCATCGATACTGCCCCAGCACGTGCACGACGCGGGTCGGAGTGCGGGAAATCAAGAATCCGCTGGTCATTTGTATAAGAGTGAATTGTTGTCATCATACCGCGTTTAATACCGAATTTTTCATCCAGCACTTTTGCAACCGGTGCTAAACAGTTTGTCGTACAAGAAGCATTGGAAATAACGTCCATTGATTCCGGATCATATTCCCCTTCGTTTACACCCATAACAAACGTCGGCATTTCACCTTTTGCCGGAGCAGAAAGAATCGCTTTTTTCGCCCCTGCCTGTACGTGTTTTGATACCTCTTCCATAGAACGGAATCGACCTGTACATTCCAGCACGACATCTACGCCAAGCTCTCCCCATGGCAAATTTAGTGGGTCTTTTTCGGAAAGTACACGGATGCGTTTTCCGTTTACGATGAATGCGTCCTCTTCTGCTGACACTTCCGCATTGTAAATGCCATGAACCGAATCATATTTCAGCAAGTGCGCCAGTTGGCCGGCATCAGTCAAGTCATTGACTGCCACTACTTCAAATTCATCATGTTTTAATGCTTCACGAAAGACTAATCGACCGATACGACCGAATCCGTTGATTGCTAATTTTAATGCCATGTTAACTCCTCCAAATTGGTTATTTTATAAAAATAGCGCTGCGGCTACTTATAACATCTTGTTTGCGGCCGCTTCATCCGTGATGAAAATGGTTTGTCTGGCCGCGTTTTTAAAGTACGCTTCAATTGCCTCCGCCTTTTCCTCGCCGCCTGCAATGGCCATGATATAACGGCTTTGCTTGACATGCTCAGGCTGGATGCAAATCGTACGGATTTGATGAATAATATGGCCATCTGCATCAAAATAATAGCCAAATGCTTCCCCGACAGCCCCTTTTTCCTTCAGAAGCGCCTTCTCTGATTCACTGCTGCCTCGTTTTATTGCCATCTGCTCCGCTGTCCCAATTCCGTGCAGAACAATATCTACCTCTTCATAAAGCCGGATGATTTCCTGGACGCCGGGCTCTGCCTTCATCGCCACATATGCCTGCTCGCTTAAAAATTCCGGCATAAACAGCGTTTTATAGGAGGCTTGGCATGCCTGTGCAAATTGTGCTACAAGAACATTCGCCTGCAAGCTCATTTCTTCCCCGAGACCGCCCCGGGCTGCAATAAACTTGACGGTTGGCAGCGGCTGTAAATATGGAGCCATCGCTGCCACTGAGCTTCCTCCGGTTACCGCAATCTTACTTCCTTCCTTCACAAGACCTGCCAGCAATTTACTTGCTTCTTTTCCTAGCAGAATACGGCTTGCCTCGTTTCGGAATGATCCCGGAATGATGATAACCCGCTCAATGCCAAATTTCCCGGCAAGCTGCTGCTCTTTTTGGGAAAGGCCTGACAGCTCATAATACAATGGCTTTAGCTGTTCAAGTATTTCATACCCTAGATGGGTGCAAATCATACCTTTTTGACCTATTTCAATTAGTTGTTGTTCATGTAACAAAGCTGTTTCATTTCTCACTTCCCGCTCTGTCACTTGCAGGAAATCAGCTAATGTACGCCTTCCTAAAGGTCCAGCCGCCTGGATAGCCTGCAAAATCCGGAACCGTTTTTTTAACAGCAAATCGATCTCCGGTATTAATTGACGCCCTGCTTTGTAGCAAGAAAAGTTATCCATAGGTCACCTCCTACACAGATGGACATTATTTGTCCCACTATGTATTTTTTTGTCCCATTTGTGGTAAAAAAATTTATTTCCTTGTTTTCATTATATCGTTCCGCCATTTATTGTGCAATTCATTTCTCCCTATTTTTCTTTGAAAACAGGAGACAAAGCTATTTGACCGCTTTGTCTCCCGAATTTTATCATAACGTTAAAAAGCAGGCTGTTTGCTCGGCTTATGTGCCAATCGACTCCAGCAATGTAACGTAATCCAGCCGGCCGTATTGAATGACCCGGCCATTTGCCTCCACTACCGGTATCATCAGCATATACTTTTCATGCAATGCCTCGTCCTCTTCAATATTTTTCACTTCTATCTGAAACAGTACGTCCTCCTGCACAAGCTTCAGTGTGTGCAGCCCTTCTTCACATAACGGGCAGTCCGGACGAGAATAGAACATAATCTTCAATTCCATCACCCCTTTTTCCCATTATACAATCAAACAAGAGCCTGCGACATCATGCGCTTACCGGGAAGCATAGGTTCAATAAGAAAAGGCTAAAACTTCCGTCCGGCTCCTCCACCGGCAGAACCGCCGCCGCCGAAGCCACCTCCTGATCTGCCTGATCCACCGAATCCGCCTCCGCCAAAGCCGCTGAAAATGAAATAAAGAATGAGGATCAAAATGAGAATCCCAAGGCTGAAGCCGCCTCCCTCGTCTTCCGTAGGCAGCGGTGTATCCGTCGCTTGTCCGCCCATTTCTTCATTTAAAACATTGATTATATTGGCAAAGGCGCTTGTATAATCACCCTGGGCCAGATACGGCTTCATATATGTTTCAATCATACGACCGATTTTCCCATCCGGGTAATCACCCTCAAGCCCCTGCCCGACTGAAATCCAAACATCATTTTCACCTGTTCCCTGCTCGGTTGTCGCAAAAATCAGCATGCCGTTATTTTTCTCTTTCTGGCCGATGCCCCATTCGCGCATGACCTTTGTTCCGAATTCATAAGCTGCCAAATCACCGATCGTATCAATGGTCATGACGACTACTTCATTGGTTGTACTGTTTTCAAGCTGCTGGAGTACCTGGATCATCTGCTGTTCGACATCATCATTCAGGACATTTCCATAGTCATAAACATATTGGTTATAGGCTGGCTTTGAGGGGATTTCAGCCGATGCAACAGCAGGCACAAGCAGGATAAGACTAACAATCAAACATATAATCCGGATATTCCCCGCCTCCTTTGCCGCTTTTT
>DEQA01000072.1 GCA_002359075.1 Planococcaceae bacterium UBA3378 | reverse complement strand
AATCATTTAGTTGGAGCCGTGCCCCCGCGAAAAAGCGTCCAGCCAGAACGGAAATCAACCCCATGTTACGGTGATGAACCTGACTTTTAGAAGAAAAATAAAAATTTACAAGAATTTCTAACCCCTATTAACTAATCTAGTTGCTTTTTTTGTGGCTCTTCGTTTATAATTGTGTTACAAAGTAACTGAATATCCGTTGACATTTTGTCAAAGGGGAGTAGCTATAAGTAGGAAACTACTTACTTCACATTCGTCATTACATGGTTTGGAGCCATCGGGTGTGATAGCATATAATTTTGCTTAGCAAGACCTTTGCCTGTTTTTTAGGCATGGGTCTTTTCTTTTTGCCCTGAAACGGAATTTTCAGCTTTACCTAGTTAAAATATACAAAAATTAGTTATGCAAAACATGAAGGAGGAAGTAACATTTATGGAGACAATTTTATTAGAGTACGCATGGGTCCTGCTCGTCCTTGTATTTTTGGAAGGGCTGCTTGCTGCAGACAATGCAGTCGTTATGGCCGTAATGGTAAAACACCTGCCCCGCGATCAGCAAAAAAAGGCTCTATTCTACGGGCTGTTTGGGGCATTTGTATTCCGCTTTATCGCTTTGTTCCTTATTACGATTTTAGCTAACTACTGGCAAATCCAGGCGTTAGGAGCAGCCTATTTGCTATTCATTTCGATTAAGCATTTGTATGATAATCACTTTAAAAATGATGATGATGATGAGATCAAAGAGGGCAAGGGATCCAGCTTCTGGATGACCGTAGTAAAGGTAGAGCTTGCTGATATTGCTTTTGCGATCGATTCGATGCTTGCAGCTGTAGCCATTGCGATGACATTGCCGCATCTTGGAGACTTTGAAATTGGCGGTATTAATGCAGGACCGTTTTCCGTCATGTTCCTTGGTGGATTCATCGGCCTGGTCATCATGCGTTTTGCCGCACAATGGTTTGTAAAAGTACTGCAGGAATATCCAAGTCTTGAAACGGCTGCATTCCTTATTGTAGGATGGGTTGGCGTGAAATTAGCTGTATTGGCGCTTGGTCATGAAAAGCTGGCGATCATTGATACGCATTTCCCGCATTCTACAACATGGAAAGTAATATTCTGGGTTGTGCTGCTTGGTATTGCCATTGGAGGTTACTTAACTGGTGTAGTGAAAAATAAAAAAGAAGCCTAATAAGAATGGAGATGTGCTAAAGGTGGTATAACACCTATAGCGCATCTTTTATTTTTATGGTAAATTTCGCTATAGACGTTTTTTAAAAAGGAGGGCGGGCTATGCGAATAAAACGGAAAACGAAGCAGGGGATCACGCCATTCCAAATGCTCGTCTCGTATTATTTTATAGCGATAGCAGTCTCATTCGGCCTGCTGAGTTTGCCTTGGGTGCTTAAGCCGGGAATAGAGATTCCGGCCATTGATACGCTTTTTACTGCAGTCAGTGCTGTCAGTGTGACCGGTCTTACAGTTTTTGATATATCCCAGACATACACTGGATTTGGGATTGTGATGCTGCTGATTATCCTACAGTTTGGTGCGATCGGCATTATGTCACTTGGTACTTTTCTTTGGCTGCTTGTCGGAAAAAAAATCGGAATGCGGGAACGGCAGCTGATCATGATCGACCATAATCAGACAAGCATAGCAGGGGTTGTTCATCTCATCCAGGAGATCGCCAAAATTCTATTGACGATCGAGGCTTTTGGGGCGCTTGTTTTATCCGTTCATTTTAAGCGGTATTTTGAAACATGGGAAGAATCCATTGTCCATGGAGTATTCACCTCTGTTTCAGCAACGACGAATGGCGGCTTTGATATTACAGGGATGAGCCTGCAGCAATTCCATTTGGATTACTTCGTGCAGTTTGTTACAATGCTGCTTATCGTTTTAGGCGCCATTGGGTTTCCTGTATTAATTGAAGTCAAAGCTTTTTTGAAACAAAAAACACCGGGCTTCCGTTTTAGCTTATTTACCAAAATTACAACGGCTACATATGGAGTGCTTTTTGTTATTGGCTCACTCGGTATTTATATTTTGGAGATCTTCCAGTCGTTTAAAGGAATGAAATGGCACGAAGCGATCTTTTCTGCCATGTACCATTCTGTCTCGACAAGATCTGCCGGATTGACAACATATGATGTCAGAACGTTTAGTGAGGCTACTGATATTTTTATGAGTTTCCTTATGTTTATCGGTGCATCTCCCAGCTCTGTCGGCGGGGGGATCCGGACGACAACATTTGCCATTGCCATTTTGTTTTTGATTACGTTTGCCAATGGAAGAAATGAAGTGCAGATTTTTGGCAGGCAAATTCATCAGTTTGATATGTTCCGTTCCTTTGCGGTTATTTTCCTTGCGCTATTTATGGTCTTGGGCGCAACGATGATCTTACTAATCACAGATCCCCAGGCTACAACGACCCAGATTATTTTTGAGATTACCTCTGCCTTCGGAACATGCGGAATGAGCCTTGGTATTACAAATGATTTATCGGTCATTGGGAAGGTTGTTATTATCATCTTGATGTTTATTGGCCGGGTTGGACTTATTTCCTTCCTGTACACATTAGGCGGGAAATCAAAAAAAGTAAATTACCATTATCCAAAAGAACGAGTAATCATCGGATAAAAAAATCGCGGGCTTTATGCCCGCGATTTTTTTATAAAGTAATATCTGCCATATAAGGAGCTTGTCCCTGACGGAAGTAGGTGAATAAATAGCCTTCTTTTTTCATTACTTTCCCCTCGTGCAATTCTTTGACTGAAATGTGTGAAGGCAAAATAAGAGAGTGCTTAAACAAATCCTTTTCGCTAATGTTTAAAGCGGCAAATGCCTCTCCGGCTATGGACGCATCTGTGCGGATTAATTTATATAGCTCCTTTGCCTTATCTTCCGGTACCCGCTCATCCCACCATGTTTTTCTAGGAATGAATGACATCGGTGTAAAGTAATCGATCATCATTAATGTTTTGACAACGCCTGTATCGACATGCGGTAAAGTTTGTAAAAACGATAACAGACGAAGGAATAAATCCTCCAGCTGATGGCCGATACGGGACCAGCCCCGTTCTTCCCAGTATGTGCCAAAGCTTTGGAAAAAGTCAAAAGGCGTATCAAAAACATCTGTTACTAAATATTCGATTGTCCGGTCCATCCGGTGGGCATTCCAATACTTCTCCAAGACATCCTCTGCATGCTTGATGCGGACGATATCCTCAAACGGAAGGACATTATTCGAAAAGATTTCATATGGTGCCACATCAACATATGTGTAGCCGTATTTTTGTGCCTCAAGACGAAGACCGGTACCGCGTAAAAGCTTAAGGAAGCCAAGCTGTAATTCTTCAGGGCGCATCGCAAAAACATCATTAAATGTTTTGCGGAAAGAAGAATAGTCCTCCTCAGGAAGGCCGGCAATTAAATCAAGATGCTGATCAATTTTTCCTCCCTCTTTTACCATTGTGACGGTCCGTGTCAGCTTGTCGAAATTTTGGCGCCGTTTTACTAGATCATTTGTCAGATCATTTGTTGATTGCACGCCAATTTCAAAACGGAAAAGTCCTGCCGGTGCGTTATCATTTAGAAATTGAATAACTTCGGGACGCATAATATCGGCCGTAATCTCAAACTGGAAGACGACACCCGGCTTATGTTCATCAATAAGAAATTGGAACATTTCCATTGCATAACTCCGGCTGATGTTGAACGTACGGTCTACAAATTTAATTGTCCGTGCCCCGTTATCCATCAAGAAGCGGATATCTTCCTTGATTTTCTCCCGGTTAAAATAGCGGACACCTACTTCGATACTTGATAGGCAGAACTGACATTGGAATGGACAGCCGCGGCTCGTTTCAATATATTGAATACGCTTGCCAAGATGAGGGAGGTCCTCTTCAAAACGAAACGGGGTTGCTAGTTCCCGAAGATCTATTTTAGGAGGCTGGGCATGGATTTTTACCTTATTATTTTCTAGGTAGCAAATGCCCCGTACCTCTTCTAACGGAAGAGTGCCGTGTAAGTGATGCATCAATTCTTTAAAAGAAATTTCTCCTTCGCCCATAATGATAAAGTCTACTTCTGGTATTTTTCTTAGCCAATCATGGACATCATAAGAGACTTCGGGGCCGCCAAGGATGATCTTGGTGTGCGGCAATACAGTTTTCAACATACGCACCACTTTTATCGTCTCTTCAATGTTCCAAATATAACAGCTGAAACCCACAACATCGGGCTGCTTTTGGAAAAGATCGGATACAATATTGAATGCAGGATCTTTAATTGTATATTCAGCAAGCTCGGGATCAAATTCAGGACGAGCATTTGCTTTTAAATAACGGATAGCCAAGTTAGTATGAATATATTTGGCATTAAGAGTAGCTAAAATTATTTTCATGTTTTAATCTCCTTCACGTGTTATATTGTAACAGTGTAAGGTAGTGTGAACAATATGATAAAAATTACCCATTCCATTCAAACCTAAATTATGGAATAATTTATACTACTTGTAAGATATAATTGGGGAAAAATAAATACTATGTATAAGATGAGAGATTTCATCATAAAATATGTTATCTGAGCTTGAAAGAAAGGGAGGAATGACTATGGTATTAACCCCTAGCACAGATTTCCACCAAGATCCACAGCTAGCCAACCAATGTACAATATTTGTATCTAAATCTTTGGAGATCCTTTTTATTAGCAAGCAAACAAGGAATTTGCTGGAGCTAACAGAAAATGAGTGCTTTTTACCGATTGCCGAGGAATCTATTAAAATATGGCATGAATTCATAGAGCAAGCATGCCAGCAACCTGAAGCCTATGGCGAAATCCAAGTAGAAACATCAACGCCTACTACCATCACTATTAGTGGCAGTTATGATGAACTCTATGATATTGTCATTGTGACGATTGAAGATATTAAGCAACCGGTCCGCATGCAGTCAAGCTGGCCTGTCCTTTCGATGTTCAACCAGATAGAGCTAGGTATGGTGGTTTTTGATGCAAAGGGACATGTCTTGGATGCGAACCAAAAAGCCCTGCAATACATTGGATTTAGTAAAACACAGGTTCTAACAAAACATTATAAGCAGATGCTGAAGTATTTCACGTATGAGTATTCTTCAGCTTCTCAATTTTTTGAAAATATAGAAAAAGGTAAGCCTTCTACGCTGCTTCTTCAAAAAGGCGACAGTGCAGAGCCCTTTTATTATGAGATTAAGGCTATGTATGATCAGCCAAATAATCTATACATCATTTCCATGTTTGATCATACAGCCTATATGAGATTACAGTCACAAGTGAAGGAACAAAGCTATTTAAAAGAGCTGGGCCAAATGAGTGCTTCCATCGCCCACGAAATCAGGAATCCGCTGACCGCGTTAAAAGGTTTTATGGAGTTGATTAAAAGTGAGGCACCGGCAGGACAGGAAAACTACTTCTCTATAATGGATGAAGAGTTTCAAAGATTAGATTCTATCTTATCAGAGTTGCTGTTTTTATCAGCACCACGTAAGTCTTCCATAAAAAATGTTGATTTAGTGGCCCTTTCCAAAGAGGCAATTGATTTTATGCAGTTTGAAGCATTAATGCACAATGTCATCCTACAATTAGAGGTTGATGAGCAGCTGCCGCACATGATAGTAGGAAACGAAGGCCGGTTGAAGCAGATGCTGATTAATTTGATTAAAAACGCGATTCAAGCAATGAATAATCAAGGAAGTATTTCCATCCGGCTGAATGCCACAACGCATTATGTGCAGCTTTGTGTACAGGATGAGGGAATAGGTATGAGCGAGGAAGCATATAAGAACCTATTTAAGCCATTCTTTACAACGAAGGATACAGGGACAGGATTAGGATTGCCGCTTGTGAAAAAGATTATGGATGATCTAAATGGTGTAATTGAAGTAGAGAGTATGCCAAATATCGGCACAGCATTCATCCTGACATTTCCCAATGCCGCGACAAACCAATTCATCCTGCAGTGTGGAAATGTACTGCCCGGTTAAAATTCATTTTGACAAAGCTTTTTTCTACTAGCTATAATAAGAAGTAGAATAAAAAGCAGAGGATGATTTGTCAATGGCAA
>DEQA01000131.1 GCA_002359075.1 Planococcaceae bacterium UBA3378 | reverse complement strand
AGAACCGCTGCCGCGCCGCCCATATCTCCCTTCATACCGACCATGCTTTCGCGCGGTTTTAAAGAGTAGCCGCCCGTATCATACGTGACGCCTTTTCCAACAAAGCCTATTACATCTTCCCAGCTGTCATTTGCTTGATATTTCAGTGTAATCATTCGCGGTTCTTCCACAGAGCCTTTATTTACACTTAAAATGCCGCCCATCCCCAGCTCTTCCAGCTGCGCTTTATCCAGGATTTCTACTTCAAAATCATACTGCTTCGCCAGCTCTGCCGCATAATCAGCCAAATCTGCAGCTGTCAAAAGATTTGGAGGTAAATTGATAAGGCTGCGGGCTTCATTTACCGCTTCAGCATAAATACGTCCTACATCAAAGCTCGCCGCTGCTTCTTCCCCCGCTGCCTTTGTCACAAGCTCCACACGGTCAAGATATGTATCTATTTCGTTGGAGGACGTTTTGTAGTTTGGTACTGTATAAAAGCCCATGCCGATTCCTTCACCTGCTAAAAATGCCACATCCGTTACTTCTACGGCAGGCGTCACAAAGGAGTCCAGCCAAATCGCATACTCGTTTACCTTTAATGATTTCAGCTCTTTACCTACTAAACCGAACACTTCCCGAAGCTCTTCTTCCGTCAATGACTTTCCTTCTCCTAATCCTACAAACAATACACGCTTCAGCTGTTCATTTGCTGTAGCCACCGGAAACTTCGTCAGTTTTTTTCGATCGGAGCTAATTTCACCGGTACGAATCCATTCTTCCAGGGATGCGTCAAAAAAGCCGCTAAATTCCTCCCAATTTTTCATCTGCTCCCGATGTTTTTGAACACCAATAATAAGTGTTCCTGCCGAAATTGTTTTGAATGTTCTGTTTTCAGTTTCGATTTTCATGCCACTGCCTCCTAAATGGTTTCTCCATCCTATTATACATTGATTCTATTATTTCGGATATCGAAATTCATAATTTTTCTTCAATTTTAAAATGTGTTATGATGGGGGCAACTATCCATAGGAAGGAACGGTGGCGATGGCCCTGCTGGAAAATACTCCTCTTGTTTTAAGCTTATTGGCAATCCTCTTTGCCCAACTTTTAAAAGTACCAGTCCATTTAATTATGACAAGAAAATGGGATTGGTCACTCCTTACTTCTACAGGTGGTATGCCAAGCTCCCACTCAGCAGCTGTTACAAGCTTAGCTACAGCAGTTGGTTTTGAAGTTGGATTTGACACCCCGTTATTCGCTGTTGCCGCCATGTTTGCTTCTATCGTCATGTACGATGCAAGCGGTATCCGTTATCAGGCAGGCCAGCATGCTGCAGCCTTAAACGAGATCCGCCGCGATTTACAAGCGCTTTTCCGCGACATTAAGCGCTGGCCGAATATGAAAGAAGAAGAAAAAATAGAGGAATTAAAAACACTCCTCGGCCACAAACGGAGTGAAGTGCTGGCAGGCGCACTGGCCGGTATCTTTTTCAGCTGTGTCGTCTATGCTGTACTTCCATAGTAACAGGTAAAATGATTCCTCGTTCCATCCTGAACATGTATAAAGAAAAGGCGCATCTCATTAAACAAGATGCGTCTTTTCTACACTTATTTACTTTTTAATACGATACTTCCTCATCGAGCAGGAATTCTGTATCCCATACATTTACCGCATGCACAGTAAAGGCGGCAATTACCATCCGGGCTGTCCCGAATGCCGTGTCACCGAAAGTAATAGGCAGAATAATCACCCGTGGAACAGCCATGTTCCAAAAAACATGCATCTGTTACGATGCATGCTAAAACATTCTGTATCCCGCTTTACGTAAGTAGATCATGACAATTCCCGACACAATTGCCCCAGCAAAACCACCGGATAAAATGACAATATCCACGATTTGTAATGCCTGCAACCTGTCCAGCAATGCCGGAAAAGCAGTCCCTGGCTTGAAAATGTAATCAAGGAAGCTCACACCTTTTTCATCCACTATAAAGACAACAACAACCGGATATACAATCGCCATCAGCCATGTCATCCGCAGCAGCATATTCAGTAAAAATCCGATGCCAAAGAACATGACGAAAAACAGTACAACTGAAATAATTAATTGGACTAAAGAAACATTATTCATTCTATGTAAACCCTCCAGTTTTCCTTTCATTAGTTTACCTGATAAAAATTGGCGTTTCAATGAATATATACATATCTTTATAGATGAGCAGTCACTGATAATAATCATACACAACTAAAAGATCCCCTATAAGCCAAGCTCATAGGGGAAATACTTACACTCTCGTATCGACTGCTACACCATTTACATACCGTTTACTATTCCATAAATCCTTCCATTTTCTCATAGCTGTCACGACAATGATCAAACCAAGAATCAGCATTATGATTGACAGTACACCGTTTAAGACGGAATAGCCTCCTGCCTCACTATTCCAATATACATTCTTCACCATCCAGATTCCTGCCACATTCACTGTTACATATAAATAGGCTAGTGGAATGATGCAGGTCAACACATAGATGCGGCGGTCCGCCATTTTCAAAATGATTGTTGCTCCGCATACCAGCCCGATCGAAGCCATTAATTGGTTCGATACACCGAATAGTGCCCATACTGAGCTGATGTCACCGGAGTACAGTAAATACCCCCACATGAAGCAGGCAAGGGCACTTGCAAAAATGGCTCCGGGCATCCAATCTGTCTTTTTCAACGGTTTGTAGATTTCCCCCACGAAATCCTGAATGAGGTAGCGGGCTACCCGCGTTCCCGCATCAATAGCTGTCAAAATGAAGACAGCCTCAAACATAATGACAAATTGGTAAAAGTACGAGGACATATCGGCAAACCAAGGGACGCCTGTGAAAATATATGTCATCCCTACAGCTAATGTTACCGCCCCTCCCGTACGCCCTTCCAAATCCATACCGATTTGTTCAGCCAGCATTCCCAGGTTCACCGTGTCCATCCCCAGCGTAGCAAAAACAGCCGGCGCTGAATTAATAGCAAAGTAATCCCCCGGATGTAAGGATGTAGCAGCGATGAGCGCCATAACACCTACAAGGCTTTCTACAAGCATGGCTCCAAATCCTACTACCCGGATATCCTCCCAGCGATCCAGCATTTTGGGCGTTGTCCCTGAGCCGACAAATGCATGGAAACCTGAAATAGCCCCGCAAGCAATTGTTATGGATACAAATGGCCATACCGGTCCTGCTACAACAGGCCCCCCGCCCCCTAAAAAGTCTGGGATAACAGCCGGGAACTGAATAACCGGATTGACAATAAATACACCAATGATCAAAGCGATAAATACGCCGATCTTCATAAAGCTGCTCAAATAATCACGCGGAGCCAGAAGCAGCCAGACAGGTAAAGCAGCCGCAAAGAACGCATATATTGGTAAAATAAGTGCTAACGTATCGCGTTCCAATGTCAGCAGGTCCCCGAGCCATGTCCCCTGTAGAGAAGGACCCAAAAATACACCGATCATCAGCAGTATAAAGCCTACAGCAGATGTGACAAGCAGGTTACCCGTCTTTTTATAGGCTATCCCTACTAAAATAGCGATTGGAATTGTAATAGCAACCGCAAACGTTCCCCAAGGATTACGCTCTAGCGCTCCTAATACAACAAGTGACAGCCCCGCCATCGTAATAGTAATAATAAAGAGCATCGCAAGACCTGTACAAAAGCCAGCGACCGGTCCCAGCTCCTCCTTCATTACTTCAGACAAGGATTTTCCTTTCCTCCGCATGGAAGCAAATAAAACTACCGCATCATGTACAGCTCCTCCAATGACAGCCCCGATCAGCAGCCATAACAGCCCCGGCAGATAGCCAAACTGGGCTGCGAGTACAGGTCCTACAAGCGGTCCCGCCGCAGCAATCGCCGCAAAATGGTGACCAAACGCCACCCATTTGTTGGTGGGTACATAGTCCTTTCCATCCTTAAGCAAATGTGCTGGTGTCGGCTCTTTATCGGTGATTTTTAATACCTTTTTCGTGAAAAAGTAGCCATACAAACGATAGCCGATAACAAGTATACAGATAGCACCAATCACGATTGAAATTGCATTCACAGCAAAATGCCTCCTTCCTTTTTTACGCTTAATGTAACGTATGAAAGAAGGAGGTTAAATATTTTTAAAATAATCAGATAATTGTTTTTGATCTATTCGTTTACTTTTTTATAAATAGATTATATTGTGTATAGCCGAAAATTTCTTCCGGAATAATATGATCTACAAAATCTACTGTATTTCTTTTTACATCATTTTTTGCTACTTCCTTTAGCATCATGTTTGAGAGCTCGTCTACCGCAAGCTGCTTTGGCGAAATCCAATGTGCTTCTAGAATTTCTCTTTCCTGTACAATAATCGATTGGGAAGCATCTACTTGACCACAATAGAGAATCGCCATATTATCACTAATTTCCCCGCGGATGACGCCTGTTCTAAAACCGATCATCCCTTTTACAAAACAGTCAATCCCCGTTTCTTCCTTTACTTCTCTTACCGCTGCTTCATCAATTGTCTCTCCCTCTTGGACAAATCCGGCCGGAAGAGACCAACGACCTTTCAATCCGCTATAAGCCTTTTTGACAACGAGCCATTCTCCCTTGTCATTCTCTACAACACCACTAACTCCGAGCCATACTTTACCCCTGTCCTTTTTCATTTCTCTACCAGCCCTTTTATATATTCTATTATTAGTATAACGACTATCTTCCGGAAAGGAAATTATTCACTTCACTCCTAAGACAAAAATGCAGGAAAAGTTACAAGGACTTTTCCTGCATTTCATTTCAATTAAAGAAATTTAAATTTCCCTTTTTTCAATGTTAAGCCTACGCCGCCTACTAAGAATAGGGCACGGTCATCAACTACTTTTTTAAGAGCAGAAGCTGTTTTACCAGTGAATTTACGGCCCATTGCATTACCAATTGCATCATCATGTCCTAGAGAACATACAGCACCTTTGTCGTCATATACAAATGTTTCTGTATCTTCATCTTTCATAAGATGCTTGATATTTTTTGCAATGTTAACTGCTTGCTGCATAGCGATTTGTGCAGTTGGAGGGTATGGACGGCCTGCTTCTTCATTCAGAAGGAACGCACAGTCACCTACTACAAATACATCATCAAATCCAGGAGCACGCATGTCTTTACGAACAGCGATACGTGCACGGTTTGATTCGATGCCGGAGTTTTCGATCAAGCTGTTTCCGCGAACCCCTGCAGCCCATACAACTGTACCTGCTTTAATAAATTCAAATTCGTCTTCACCTTTTTTAATCTTAACGCCTTCTGGAGTCGCTTCTACAAGCGGTGTACCGATTGAGAACTCGATACCTTTTTTGGATAATTGCGTTTTTGCATATTCTACAAGCTGTGGATCAAATCCAGGGAGTACCATTGGAGCTGCTTCCACACATAGGACACGTACTTTTTCCTGTGGAATATCAAATTCTTTGCAAAGCTCAGGAATACGGTTACCAAGCTCACCTAAGAACTCAATACCTGTGAAGCCTGCGCCACCTACGATGATTGTCAATTTGCTGTCGTCTTTTACTTCATCCAATGACCATGAAGCAAATTGATATTCAATATGCTCACGAACTTGACGGGCTGTGTTGATATTTGTTAAAGAAAGTGCATGTTCCTTTAAACCTGAGATACCAAACGTCTCTCCTTCAAATCCTAAACCAATTACTAAATAATCATACGTAAATTCGCCAGCAGAAGTTTCTACTTTTTTCGCATTCACATCAAGGTTTTCAACTGTTGCTTGTACAAAACGTACATTGTTGTTAATCACGCTGGAAATTGGATAACGGGCTTTGTCCGGAGAAATTGTACCGGCACCTACCTCGTGTAGCCACGTTGTTTCATAGTGGTAATCATTTTTGTTGATTAAGATGATTTCCGCCTCGTCAGCACTAACCATTTTCTGTAAATTCACAACGGTAGTCAATCCACCATATCCTGCGCCTAATACTAAAATTGTCGGTCTTTTCACTGAAATCAAAACCCCTTTAATTTTTTTATACTAGCGGAATGCAAAACAAAAAAATGAAGTACAATTCTATACTCCAATAGTTTATTGCGCTAGGTCTACATATTTTCGACAAAAATACCTACATCCTATATTAGACCTTTTAAGTTGTAATTACAATAGAATAGATTCGAAGGGAGGAAAAATAGGAAATAAAATTCTGAAATGAATAATGAATCTACCAAAGAAAGACGATGCTGCCTTACAGAATGCTAAAAAGCCGCTCAACTTATAAGCAGAATGAGCGGCTTGCGTAAATTAATTTATGATATTATGTTCATACAAGTAATCATAGGAGATATCAATAAACAAGTATTCGTTATTCGGTAAAGCCATGCTGAATGTGCGTGTCAGCTCCCCCGTCTCAATATCCGAATAAGCATTGGAAAGGTCTGAAATCTGCTCCTGGCGCATTTTCAGCAAATTTTCCAGAAAATAAGGTCGCCAGCTCCAATTTTTTCGCAGTGCTTCTTTTTCTATGACCCATTTATTCTCTTTCCGACAAATATTCGGTGTCGTCTGGAATCCTTCTCCATCGCAAATATAAAGTCTAAATGCATAATCTTGTAATTCCTTGGCTAATGCCATCAGCTTGTCAGCTTGTTCACTCGTTGGGATGATCGTTTCCACGCTTGAAATAATTTTTCTTTCAAGTAATTTTATTTCTTCCAGCTTATGTTTGATCAATTTTTTTTCGGTTGCTATAAACTGTTTACATTCATCCCGGAAACGCGGCTTTAGTGTATCACGCGAAGCAAAATCCTTTGCCGGCTTTTGGAGATAGGCGCCTTTATAGTAACGCGCTCCATTTTTCCAGCCATGCTGTAACTGATAAATTGTATCTACCTTGCTTACCATTAAGGAGGCACCCATTTTCACGGCCAATGTACGCAGTGTAGTAAATACATAGTTTTGATTGCCCCACTTATTATAGCTCAGCTGATCTACATCGATACAAAGTACACTTGGCTCAAGCAGCAGCAGCGAATCTAACTGGCTATGTGCCCCGACATTGGATAGTGCTACCTTTACTCCGTATGTTTGAATATATTTTATCAAATGATGCAGTTGGTTCAAATCAGTAGAAAATAAATAGTCATTCATGACAAGGGTAATGTGAGAAAGCTTTTCCTCCCCCACTAATTCCTTCAGTAAGGAAAAATAACTTTCCCCAAAATCCAGCATCAGCAGACTCGGATTACATGGAATATATAAATCAATATGTTCCATTTCCTCTCCAACCTTTATGATTGCCTGGCGTACAACCAGCTGTTCTACTTCTGCTCGGATTTCCTCTGGTATATCCTCATTATATGTAAATGTTGTGATATCAATTGCCGAATCTCCCTCTGCGATACGCCCGCTTACTTCATAGGCAACGATAATATGTTCATCAGCACTATAGATAGGTTCGAAAAAAATCTCCACCTGGTCAAGCTTATCTAATACGTTCAAAACATCCATAGGATTTGAACCCCCTTTAACATCATATGTCCATCATAAAACAAATTGTCATTTAACACAAAAAACGAATATAAAACAAAGTAAATTAATAGGTTTCATAAGCTTTGACACATATAAAGAAACACCGTTTGAATGACACGATGATTCAAACGGCTTTGAAAAATCCAAACTATTTATTTTGAACTGTAGCCCAATTTTTCTAACGCTTCATATACCGGTTTGATCTGCACATATCCTTCCCCTACTACTTCATCATTTACTAAAACAAGAGGATAGAAAAATTCATCTTCTTGAATGCGGGCAGCATAATCGATATCACGTTCATTCTCAAGTGTTTCTTCGATATTGATAAAACGGTATTCTACTTCCTGGTCAGGGAACTTGCGGGAAATGGCTGCTTGTAACCATTCATATGTATCTAAAGAAGAAGGCGCATTAACACAGCTCGCACAGATCACATCTGCCCCGTATACTTCAACCTTTGCTTTTGGTCTATCCATTTTTCTTCCGACCTTTCAGTATTTAAGTATTGGATTTTTTGTTTTCTTCACATTATAATGATTTTAGTGAAAGGAGTCGAGAGAAATGACAGATATCGAACAAAAAGAACAAGTACAAGAAGTTTTAGATAAATTACGTCCATTTTTACTACGCGATGGCGGTGACTGTGAATTAGTAGACATTGAGGATGGTGTCGTAAAATTACGTCTTTTAGGCGCATGCGGCAGCTGCCCAAGTTCTACTATCACATTAAAAGCTGGTATTGAGCGCGCTCTTTTAGAAGAAGTGCCAGGAATCGTTGAAGTGGAGCAAGTATTTTAGTCACCGGTATTTTGCCTTGTATCTCATTAATAGAATAGAAGCGGCCCTCTTAAGAATAGAGAGCCGCTTTTTTGTGATTTATCGAGCGTTTGTTTCTCCGCGGGCAGCCCGCACCTCTTCCCAGCGTTCTTTTGCCATTTCGACTACTTTTACTTCGCCGCCTGTCCGCTGGCTTTCGATCACCTTTGAAAAGAATCGTGTAGCATTTCCCATATCATCTAAACGGCGGGAAAGTTCTGCTACCATGTACATAATACGCGTTGCGGACATTTGGGTACTCGCATAATCCTCCGTTGAGAAGGATTCCATATATTGATCCCTTGCTATTTCCATAAAACGCCGCTCCTGTGCATCATTATGAAGAGACCGGTAAAGCCAGGCCAAACGCAGGGCAAGACCGGCCTTTGCCACGTATTTTTCTTTTTTTATATTGGCGCATAATAAAGCAAGCTTATACACTTGAATGGCCTGTGAAACAGAACGTTCTTCTTTAAAATTATGCTGTATCCATTTGTCAGTAATCTGGCTTTTGATCTCTTCGGCTGTTCCCGGGGGGAAATAACGGGAAAAATCCTCCGTAAAGGAAAAGCCGCAATGTTCACACACGAACACATTATAATACATAGCCGGCACTTCACCCTCTGCGTAAACGGGCATAAAGTCCGTGTCTGTATCAGAAACTTTTATAAACTTAGAACGGACTTTTAACGTTGAAAAGCTTTTTTTACAATGCAAGCATTCGATTTTCTTTTCATAATAGGGTGAAATCTCCATCTTTTTTCATTCCTTCTCGTAATTTATTCCTATTCCTATTATAGCAATATTTAGTAAAGAAGAATCATTTTTATGTGACGGATTTTCAAATCAGTTTTGTTGTCAGAATGGGAGTACTATTGATATGATAGAGGAAAGGAAGGTGACTGTGATGACTGCTGAAAAACAGGTAATTATTTTAACTGAAGCTGCTTCTTTTCAAATTAAAGAAATGATGAAGCACAATGAAGAGGAAGGCGCTTATTTACGCGTCGCAGTTCGCGGCGGCGGTTGTAGTGGTCTTTCATATGGTATGAATTTCGATACAATTAAAACCGAAGATGACTTTATAGATGAACAGTTCGGACTACAAATCATTGTTAACAAAGAAGACGCGCCTATTTTACAAGGAACGAAGATTGATTATAAGCAGTCCCTACTAGGCGGCGGCTTTACAATTGACAACCCGAATGCAATCGCATCATGCGGATGCGGCACTTCATTCCGTGCCCCTCAACGCGAAGGTACGCCTGAAGTGTGCGAGTAATGCAAGATGCATGACCGCTTAGCGAAAAGGATTATGTAAGACTCACTAAAAATGCTTTCAAGGTCTTTTCCTTGAAAGCATTTTATTTTTTAGTTGTCGTTTTGACGTTTGTACATCCAGAGAAGACCCGACTTCATTAATCGTGCAATACGTCCTGTTACCGTCGTATCCGCAAGATGCACAAAGCCTTGTTTCTTACCTAATGAGCCCATAAAGCCTTTCAGCTTAATTTCCGGCATTTTTTCAGGTAATGGCGACTCATTCCACCGTGTCTTTAAAACTTTTACAACACGCTCTGCCTGCTCTTCAGCAAGCTGTGCAGTTGGAGGCAGGGTGGATGATGCACAGTCACCTATTACATAAATATGTTCATCATCCGGCAAATTGAAATATTGAGTGACAATCGGACGGCCGAATTTATCCTTCTCCGCTTCCATGTCCCGTACGATTTTCACCGGCTGAACACCTGCTGTCCAAACAATCGCATCCGCTTCAATTACTTGGTCGTGATTGTATAGACGGTTTGGTTCTACACGTGTAATATTCGATTGTGCAATAACTTCTACATTATGCTTTTCAAACCACGACTTCACATATTTGCTTAATTTTTCGGGGAAGTCGCGTAAAATACGTTGTGAACGGTCAAATAATTTCACTTTTAAATCTGCACGGCTTTCGCGCAGTTCGCTGGCAAGCTCAATTCCGGAAAGTCCAGCTCCCACAATAGCTACTGTAGAACCCGGCGGCAGGCCGCAAACCTTTTCAAATGTACTGCGGGAATTAGCAATTGTCTGGATGCTGTACGTATACTCTTCCGCCCCCGGCACACCATGGTATTTATCTTCACACCCTAATGCAATGACTAAATCGTTATATTCAATAACCCGGCCATCTTCCAAATATACGGCTTTTTCTTCCCGGTCGATACGAATCACTTCACCAAATACCTTTTGTAAACGCTCATGCTCTGGAAACGCCACACGCACTTCCTTATCTGTCGAAGTACCAGCAGCTAATGCATAAAATTCTGTCTTTAAACTATGGAAAGGGGTACGGTCTATTAAAATAATTTCTGTATCGGACGGTAAATTATTTGGCAATAAACGAAGCAATACACGCATATTTCCATAACCGCCGCCTAATAAAACTAATTTATTCATAATGTTCTCCTTTAGTTATTCGCTCATTCTAGTTCGTTCACAAAGTCTTCATAAATGAGTATAGCTGATTGTGAGAAGTTTCACAATATATTCTCAAGAATTTGTGAAATTTTTCACAAGTTAAGTGAATTGACTAAAAATAGAAATGCTAGTAGCATACAGTGAGTGAGGTGACAACGACATGAACCCTATGGTTGAATTTTGTATCAGCAATTTAGCAAACGGTGCACAGAAAACGCTGGAAGCATTAGAAAAAGATCCAAATATTGATGTACTGGAATACGGATGTCTTAGTTACTGTACAACATGTGCAAGCAATTTCTATGCTGTCGTCAATGGTGACCTCGTCGAAGCAGACACGCCTGACGAACTGACAGAAAAAATATATGCCTATATTGAGGAAAACCCT
>DEQA01000052.1 GCA_002359075.1 Planococcaceae bacterium UBA3378 | reverse complement strand
AAGATCCATCATAAAGCTCATTAGGGCACGCTCTAAACGAGCACCAAGTCCACGGTAGAATAAGAAACGGCTTCCTGTCACTTTACCCGCACGCTCGAAATCAACGACACCCGTTTCTGTCGCTACATCCCAGTGTGGTTTTGGCTCAAAGTCAAAAACGGGCTTCTCTCCCCATGTATATACTTCCACATTGTCATCTTCTGTTTCACCAACCGGAACAGATTCGTGGGGAATGTTTGGCAGACGCATCATCATATAATCGAATTTTTCTTCGATTTCACGCAGTTCTGCATCTAATGCTTTGATTTCATCCCCTAATTCACGTGTACGTGTAATAGCTTCAGTAGCATCTTCCTTATTGCGTTTCATGACGGCAATCTGTTCAGAGGCTTTATTTCGTTCTGCTTTTAATACTTCTGTTTTTGCGATTAATTCCCGGCGCTTCTTATCCAGCTCTTCGAATTCATCGATGTTTCCTAAATCTTCATTACGTGTAAGAAGGATCTTTTTCACTTCTTCATAATTGTCACGGACACGTTTAATATCTAACATAATTTCTACCTCCACATAGTAATTGATAATGGGTTTTACTTTTATACATCAACTTGCTAAAACACAAAAAAGCCCTCATCCCCTAAAAGGGACGAGAGCTACCCGCGTTGCCACCCTAATTGAACAGACTGCCTCGCCTGCTCCACTTATCAAATAACGGCTTTTCAACCGGCCATAAGCCTACTAAAACATTCAGCCAGGCAACTCCAGGACGGATTCACAAGTGTTTTTACCAGCTTCCACCACCCGCTGGCTCTCTAAAAAAAACGTGCTTGCTACTAATTCCCATCATCGTATTACCAATTTTAAAATTTAACCCTAATTTACTATAGCTGCCCGCATTTTGCAAGTTCTAGTTGCAATCAATTTGATATACTGTTCGTAAGAAAGCATAAATGAAGGAGGCTTATAAATGGAACTGTTATTTTTCACGCTCGATAAAGAGGATGAAAAGCCCCTTTATGAACAGCTTTATCTCAATATAAAACAGGCCATTATACGGCAGGATATTGTAACAGGTACAAAGCTGCCCTCCAAACGCCAGCTCGGGGATCTTCTAAATATCAGCCAAACAACTGTAGAGCTTGCTTACGGCCAGCTACTTGCAGAAGGCTATATTATCTCAAAGGCACGTGTCGGCTATTTCGTAGAAGCAATTGATGAATTGCCGTATGTGGAGAAGGAAATAATTACCGAAGAACCTTTGATGAATGAACCGGCCTCCTACCGATATGATTTCTCTCCCGGACAGATTGATGGAGACGGCTTTCCGTTCCGTCTATGGCGGAAATATGCCAAGGACATATATGATGAATCAGCCAAACACCTGCTGCAGCCCGGGGACCCTCAAGGCGAATATGCTCTACGGGTCGAAATTGCCCGCTATCTGTATGAATCCAGGGGTATTCAATGTATTCCGGAGCAAATTGTCATCGGCTCGGGAACAGAGCAGCTGCTGCCGATGATTTTGCGCTTATTCAATAAGTCAGCAAAAATTGCCCTTGAAAATCCAGGCTACTCTGCGATCCCGCATGCCCATATTCATAGCCGTGCGCTTCCGATTCCAGTCGATGAAGATGGCCTGATTGTTGAGAAACTGGAAAAGAGTGATGCAAGCCTTGTATACATTACCCCTTCCCATCAGTTTCCGACCGGCGCTGTCCTGTCTGCCACCCGCCGGACTCAATTATTAAAATGGGCTGCCCAAGGGCAACGTTATATCATTGAAGATGATTATGACAGTGAATTCCGCTATATCGGAAAGCCGATTCCGGCCCTTCTCGGAATGGATAAAGGAGATCATGTCATCTATATGAGCACTTTTTCCAAGTCCGTCATGCCGTCTTTACGTGTTGCTT
This sequence comes from Planococcaceae bacterium UBA3378, assembly GCA_002359075.1. Classification (GTDB taxonomy): domain Bacteria; phylum Bacillota; class Bacilli; order Bacillales_A; family Planococcaceae; genus Lysinibacillus_B. Next base: position 4,373 of record DEQA01000052.1, on the reverse strand, counting down.
ATTTTGTATTGCCGCTTACTCTGCTGCCAAGGTACCGGGAAATCTTCGGCTATTATTCAGCGACGGTGCCGCGCTTCGATCAACACATTCTCGCTAATTTCATGAGAGACGGCCACTTTTCTAAGCATTTGAATCGCATGCGGAAAATATACCGGAAAAAGCATGATAAATTAATTTCTGTCCTCTCCAAGCATTATCCGGATGTAAAAGTGAGTGGAGATAGTGCAGGGATGCATGTGTTACTATCTGTTCCATCACCTATGACACATAAGGAGCTTCTATCTTCTATCCAAGAAGCCAAGCTTCATATCCAGCCGATTACACGCTATAACTTGTCACCTATTACGTATGAGTATCCTACTTTTATTCTCGGTTTCGGCGGTATTCCAATAGAGGAAATAGAAGAAGCCATTCATGCATTGATGGCAGCATGTTGTCATACTAATTCTACGTTGTAATTTTTAAACCAATGATGCAGCTGCACAAAGTATGCCAGCAATTGAGGTCCTGCCATAAGCTGCCCAAACCAAGGCTTTTGGAATGATGCACCGCCTGTTGCGAGCAGTTGCTGCATCTGCTCATGGTCAAACAGTTCATATAAAATACTTGAAGAATCAGCCAGACAATCTGCCAGCAATGTTTGCACTGCTTTCGTGTAGGCAGGATGATATGTTTTCGGGTAAGGGTTTTTCTTTCTCCAGACGATCTCCTCCGGAAGCAATCCTTCTGCTGCCTTACGTAAAATACCCTTTTCATGCCCGCCGGCCGTTTTCATTTCCCATGGGATATTCCATACATACTCGACTAGCTCATGGTCTGCAAACGGCACCCGCACCTCCAGGCTGGCGCCCATACTCATCCGGTCTTTCCGTTCAAGCAGTGTTTGCATGAAAAACATATTATTTAAATAGAAAAGCTGGCCTCGTTCTTTTCCTTCCTTGCTCTGCTCATACAAGGCCGGTACTTCTGCAATCGCCGCTTCATATGTCTGTTGCATAAAACCCTCCAGATTCAGCTTGTCACGCCAGCTGCTGTTTAATAATGCATCACGCTCTTTAATAGAACGTATCCATGGGAAGTAATTCGTATTGGCAAAGAACCATGGATAGCCGCCAAACAGCTCATCTGCACATTCCCCCGATAAAGCGACAGTAAAGTCCTTTTTCATCTCTCTGCAAAATAGAAGAAGCGAGCTATCAATATCAGCCATGCTCGGGTAATCTTTCAGTTGCATTGCCTCTAGCAAAGTTTCCACTAGTGCTTCCTGGGACAGAATAATTTCATGGTGCTCGGTCTGGAAGCGGTCACGCATCAGCTGTATCCAATAAGCATCCTGTGACACTTGAAAATCGTTCTTTTGGAAAAACTTATTACTCTCCTCAAAATCTACTGAATACGTGTGCAGTACTTTTCCGTTCGACCGGTAATGTTCCGCGGCGACTGCCGTAATGAAGCTCGAATCAAGACCTCCTGACAAAAATGTACATAGGGGCACGTCACTCACAAGCTGCCGTTCAATTGCCGCCTGTAAGAGCGTTCGAACCTGTTCGACCGTTTCTGGTTCTCCATGCGGATGAGCGTGATAAGAAACATCCCAGTACCGGGCCAGCTTCTTTTCATTTGGCGTAATTTTTAAATAATGAGCCGGCTTAAGTTCCACTATATTTTTAAAGACTGTCGTACCTGGAATACGGGAAGGGCCGATACTCAATAATCCTGCAAGCCCCTGCAAATCAACTTGAGGTTTTACCGTAGGATGTTTAAGAAGAGTTTTTATTTCTGAAGCAAACAGTATCTCATTTTCCCGCTCTGTATAGAAGAAAGGCTTTACTCCCATGCGGTCCCGGCAGATAAATAGCGATTCTTCCTCCTCACACCAGACAGCAAATGCAAAAATACCGTTTAAATGTATTGGACATGCTTCCTGCCACTCGATATAGGCAGCCAGCAGTACTTCTGTATCGGATGTCGTTTGGAACGCGTAGCCACGGCTCTCCAGCGTTTTACGAAGCTCTGCCGTATTATACAGCTCGCCGTTGTAAACAATCGTATACGTACGATTACCGATTGTTCGCTGCATCGGCTGCCTGCCGCCCTCCAGATCGATGACAGCTAACCGCTGATGACCTAACAATGCTTTCCCAAGCTCCTTCACATTCATTTCATCAGGCCCTCTGTGGGCAAGCGTTTTCGTCATTTCCCTCATCACATCTATATTCTCGACCAAGCTCTGCTGCCAGTTAACCCATCCTGCTATTCCACACATAGTCACACTCCTTCCTCACTAGCTTATGTTTTTGGCAAATAAAAAACACACAATCCTATTTGGAAATTGTGTGTTTCTTATTTTCATATATTGCTAGAATAAACCGCCGATAAAGCCGGTAACGCTGCTCCACAGGCCGCCGAAGAAGCTGCCGATACCTTGGAAGAGCAACGAGATGCCGCTAGCGCGCTCTACATTTTCTGTTGTTACTATATCTACTGCAAGATCAGTACCGTCAATAAAGCCATAGTCCGAGCCTTCTTTACGCTCTACTACTAGTTTTCCGACAACTGTTCCTTTTTTCACTTCTCCTTCAAGCTCCTTTTTATCCAATACGAGTTTTGTCGTATAGGAGTCTTGATCGCTTGATTTCACCATAAATGATAAAGCTTCTTTTGTAGCAATGCCTACTTCGTCTTCTTTCCCTTTTATTACAGGAATTGTTTCATTGCCCTTAACGGCATAATCAGCAGGTACCATCTCTTGTTTTGTAAATTGGCCAAAGCCGTAATCAAATAGCTTTGCTGTTGCATCAAAACGTGCTTTATAAGAACCAACACCTTTTGAGTCTACGGCCTTCATGACAACAGCAATTAAACGTGTGCCATTACGTTCTGCCGTTCCTGTGAAGCAATGGCCCGCAAAATCAGTTGTCCCTGTTTTCAGCCCGTCTACACCCGCATATTCATATACAAGGCCAGGCAGCATGAAGTTCCAGTTGGACATTTCAATCTCATCGTCTGTTCCTTCACGGAATTTCTTTTTCGAAATTTGAGATGTCTCTAAAACTTCCGGATGATCCTTTAATAAATGATAAGCTAGCTTTGCCATTGATTTAGCCGGCATTACGTTTTCATCTTCTGCACCTGTACCATCTGGGTGCATGCCATATAAATTTGCGTTGTTTAACCCTGTAGAGTTAACAAATTTATAACCTTCTAACCCTAGTTCTTCTGCTTTAGCATTCATCAGCTTTAAGAACTCTTTCTCTGTACCGGCGATTGTTTCCGCAATAGCAATAGTCGCTGCATTTGCACTGTAGATAGCCATTGCTTCGTATAATTCACGAATCGTATATGTTCCATCAGCACGAAGAGGGACATTACTTAATGATCGGTCTTGAGATACTTTATATGTATACTCTGTTACACGATATTCCTGATCCCAGGATACTGTTCCTTCGTTAATTGCATCTAATAACAAGTACTCCGTCATCATCTTTGTCATACTGGCGATGCCTAGCGGAGTATCCGCATTTTGCTCATATAATATTTTTCCCGAATCTGCATCAATTAAAATGGCTGCATCTACTGTCAACCCTAAATCTGTCTCCGCACTCGCCTGTGGCATTTGTATAAACATGCTAAGCAGTAAAAGCGGAATCATTAACAAACTAACAACCTTGCTTTTTGTCTTTTTCACAAAGCTACCTCCAAATTCTTTTGTTGTCCTCGCCATTTTAACATAAACATTGTTGACTGGGTTGCTTTCCTAATAAAAAACACTCCTTTGGCTTCAAATTTTGACGCCAAAAGAGTGGAAAAGTTCCATTTTATTAAGAAATAGAATAGTTTGGTGCCTCTTTTGTAATTTGTACATCATGTGGATGTGATTCACGCAAGCCTGCACCTGTCATACGTACAAATTGAGAGTTTTCACGTAAAAACTCTAAATCCGGTGAACCGCAATAGCCCATACCTGCTCTAATACCACCCACTAACTGGTGAATCGTATCTGCTAAAGGTCCTTTATAAGGAAGACGGCCTTCGATCCCTTCAGGAACCAATTTTTTTGCATCTTCCTGGAAGTAACGATCCTTTGATCCTTTTTCCATAGCACCAAGTGAGCCCATGCCTCTGTATACTTTAAAGCGGCGGCCTTGGAAGATTTCTGTTTCTCCAGGAGATTCAGATGTTCCCGCTAAAAGAGAACCAAGCATAACGACATGTCCACCTGCTGCCAATGCTTTTACAATATCACCGGAATACTTGATCCCGCCATCAGCGATAATTGTTTTACCGTATTCGCGTGCGACTGTAGCTGCATCGTATACAGCTGTAATTTGAGGAACACCTACGCCTGCTACAACACGAGTTGTACAAATAGA
>DEQA01000073.1:497-6544 GCA_002359075.1 Planococcaceae bacterium UBA3378 | reverse complement strand
TAGAAGGAGAAACATAGAGATATTTTAAATTTTTATCCATTAAGATGAGAACATCCTGAATATTTTCAGCCATCATCCGGTAATTCAGCTCGCTCTCCAAATAGCGCTCCGCCACCTTATCGAGCTCCTGCATGCTCTTCATAATCAAAAAATATCCTATAAGAGCTCCTCCCTCTTTAATGGGGGTAATACGCATTAAACAGGAAATGGTTGAATCACCTTTAGTCATCAAACGAAAACGCTTATCTACATAATAATGCTCACTCAACAATAATGTTTTATGATCTTCCTCGCCTAGTTCATTTTTTATAAAATGCTGAAAATAACAATTTGCAATATGTTTCTTTTCAAAGCCGCTTAAAGTAAAAAAGGCTGGATTTGCATCAAGAATTATCCCTTTTTTATCGAGATATAGAATTCCATCTGTATTATCGTTATAAAGTGAGAGGAGCTGGTCATGTAGCTTTCCATATTCGCCAGTAGCCATTTTTCTATTCCCCCCTGTTCTTTGTCACTCATTTTACTTTACTATAATCAACTTAATTATTCTATTAAAGGAAAAGCAACAGGAAAAAATAAGAAGGGCGCAAGCGCCCTTCTGACTAACTATTCTTCGATTTATGGGAAACGTGGGAACTGACCGAAGTCTGGCTTACGTTTTTCTTTAAAGGCGTCGCGTCCTTCTTTTGCTTCATCCGTTGTGTAGTAAAGAAGTGTAGCATCGCCAGCCATTTGCTGAAGACCTGCTAAACCGTCTGTATCCGCATTCATGGCCGCTTTTAAGAAACGAAGTGCAGTTGGAGACATTTCAAGCATTTCCTCACACCATTTAACTGTTTCATCTTCTAGTTGCTCATATGGTACAACTGTATTTACCAAGCCCATGTCAAGCGCTTGTTGTGCATCATATTGGCGGCATAAATACCAGATTTCACGAGCCTTTTTATGGCCTACGATACGAGCCAGGTAGCCTGAGCCGTAACCAGCATCAAACGAGCCGACTCTTGGTCCAGTTTGGCCAAAGCGAGCGTTCTCAGCAGCAATCGTTAAATCACATACAACATGAAGTACATGTCCACCACCAATTGCATAGCCTGCTACCATCGCTACGACAGGTTTTGGAATAACACGGATCAAGCGTTGTAGATCAAGTACGTTTAGACGTGGAATTTCGTCTTCTCCTACATAACCGCCATGACCGCGCACTTTTTGGTCGCCGCCTGAGCAGAAGGCCATTTCCCCTTCACCTGTTAAAATAATTACACCGATGTTTTTATCATCACGTGCACGTGAAAAGGCGTCAATCATTTCCATCACCGTTTTCGGGCGGAATGCGTTGCGCACTTCTGGACGGTTGATCGTAATTTTAGCGATCCCGTTGTAGAACTCATACTTAATATCTTCGTAAGTATGTAATGAAGTCCATTGACGTGTTGTCATAGTATAGTCCTCCTATCGAATGGATGAAATCTTTTCCTCTATTATTGTAGCAAACTCTGACGGATTTTCCACATGAATTGCATGTCCGACGTCATTTACTGTCAAATGCTGCACTTTTTTGTTTAAGGTAGTCATTTCCCGGGCAATATTCTCGAATTTTCCATCAAGCTTTCCTGTTAGTAATATGACAGGCATTTGCAGCTCTTTTAGTCTCTCCCATAGCGTGGGCATCTTTCCTGTTCCCATACCGCGCAGACTATTGGCAAGACCATTTGCACATTGTCCTAGTCGCTCTTTCCGGATTTCATGCTGAACACTTTCCGGAAGTCGTTTCTGTGTAGTAAAAAGCGGGATATTCTCCCATGCCTTGACAAAGCTTTCGATACCATTAGCTTCTATTTTATCAGCCAATTGACAATCTGCTTTCCTTCTTGCGATGCGTTCTTCCTCCGTTTTTAAACCCGGTGATGCACTTTCTAAAAGAAGTGCATTAATTCGCTGAGGATACTTCACCGCATAGCTGAGGGCAATTCGGCCGCCCATTGAATAACCGACAAGGCTAAAACTGTCCAACTGAAGCTGTTTGTATACTTCTTCCAGCACATTAATTTGATGCTCCATCTCATAAAGCGACACATCGATAGGACAATCTGTTTTGCCATGCCCGATACAATCAACTGCTATAACCCGAAAGCCCGAAAGCTGACGGGCAATAGGCTCCCATGTATGAGCCGAACCAGTAAATCCATGCAGCATGACAATGGTATGGTCAGATGTTTCATTCCAGATGCGGTAATGGACATTTATCCCCTTTACTTTCAAGAAAGCCATGCATCCAGCTCCTCATTGATCGCCTGCCATAATTTGCGGTGTGTAAGCAGGTTTTCTTCCCGATCTGTCGTTACCTCTATTAACCGGATAGGCTTCTGCTTTGGTTCAGCGAGTGCTCGCTCAAACTCTTTTTTTCCTACCGCTTTTGTATAGTGTAAATCATACATGGCAGCTAAATGTTCAAAGGTTAAGCCAGTCGGTGTACCGAACAGATCTTCATAATGGCGCTCTACGGAAGCTTGCGGCAAGTATGAGAAAATCCCGCCGCCATCATTATTCATGACTACTACCGTCATCTCCAGCTGCTGATAACGAGAGGCAACAAACGCGTTGCTATCATGCAGGAATGCCAAATCTCCAATCAGTAAGTAACAATGTCTTGCTGGACTAGCTGCACTATAACCCAGTGCAGTGGACATAACCCCATCGATCCCATTGGCGCCGCGATTTGCCACAATGCGGATATCCTTTGCAGTCGGTATATGGAATGTATCAATATCGCGGATTGGCATACTGCTGGAAGCAAAGATATCACTTTGCTCTGGCAGTCCTGTCATCATCATCCCGACAAGAGCACCTTCATCCTTTTCCTGTGCGATATAGCGTTCAATATGTGAGAGCGCTTTTTGCTGGGCCTGCTGCCATAGCCCGGTATATGCCGGGGCCTCGCTGGAATTTATGTGTATTTCATCAAATGACTCATTGACACAAGCATGGATCGCATGTGTAGTTACATGAGTGGAATCCCGGAACATAGGGTCCTCATCAATTACTATATACTTGCTTGGCATTGTTTCCATTAAAAAATTGGTTAAAAATTTCGATACAGGCTGGGCGCCGATACGAATGACTGTATCGGGTACCGCCGCTTGTTTAAATGCTTTGTTCTTTAAAATGGCATCGTATGTCGAAATGATATAGGGCGCGCAGTCTTTCGGAACACTTCCGCGCAATCCCGACAGGCTTTCTACGAGGACCGGCCATTTTAATTTTCTGATTAACCGCCAAATAAATAGCCGATCCGTGTTCAATGGCAGTTCCCCAATGATTATCAACCCTTTTTTCGCCTGTACTGCCGCTTCTTCTATCAGTTGACGGGCTTCAGGTGCTAATCCGTAATTATTTGCTATGGCTGTTTTAAAGCGAGGCGCCGGAAGATCTTTAAAATCAATTAATAATGGCTCTCGGAATGGAACATTTATATGCACAGGGCCATAAGGGGCACTCATAGCAATGGCAATAGCTCGTGCCGTATGACGCTCAACATAAGGCAATGTTTGCTTCCCCTCATCCGGAATCGGATATTCAGCAAACCATTTTACCTGCTCTCCGTATAAATGAAGCTGATTGATTGTCTGCGGAGCCCCGACCTCCCGCAATTCATGCGGGCGATCTGCCGTTATTACAATAAGTGGAACACGTGCGTTTTTCGCCTCCACAATTGCCGGATAGTAATTGGCTGCTGCTGTACCTGATGTACACAGTAAAACAACCGGCTTTCCTGATGCCTTGGCAAGACCAAGAGCAAAAAATCCGGCCGCCCGCTCATCCACCTGGCGGAACATTTCGATTTCCTTCGTATGGGCTAGTGCATAAGCTAACGGTGTGGAGCGTGAGCCTGGACTGACGACTGCCTGTTCTACTCCGTTATTTACTAAGCCTGCTACGATTGTATATACATAATTTGACAAAATTTCACGTTCACTCACCTAAATTTCCTCCTAAGGCGCGGAGCATCGGACGGAATTTCACCAGTGTCTCTTCATATTCAGACTGTGGTGTAGAATCCCCTACAATGCCGCCTCCTGCATATAAAAAGGCACGATCTCCCGTTAAAGCAGCAGAACGAATTGCAACCGCAAATTCCCCATTTCCATCTGCATCAACCCAGCCGATCGGCGCTGCGTAAAGACCACGGTTCATCGGTTCAAAAGTACGGATCATTTCCATTGCTTCCTGACGGGGTACACCACCTAAAGCTGGCGTAGGATGCAAGTGCTTCACAAGTTGCAAAATCGTTGCATCCTTATTTAATATCCCTTCTACAGGTGTATATAAATGTTGAATATCACGTATTTTTAATAGCTTTGGCTGCTTAGGTACTTTTACATTTGAACAGTTTTTCTCAAATGTATCTGTAATCATCTCCACTACATAATGATGCTCACCAAGGTTTTTCTCATCATTTAATAGCGCTTGTCCTAATTCCTTATCTTCATCTGACGTTTGTCCGCGGCGAATAGAGCCTGCTACACAGGAAGAATAAGCATGACCTTCCTCTACTTTCACAAGCCGTTCAGGAGAGGCACCGAAAAATAGCATATTATTATGTTCTAATCCAAATAAATAGCTTTCCGGCTGTTCATGAATGACATGTGACAAAATCTGCGGAGAGGTCACCTCTTCTTCAAATTGAAGAGCTAATGAACGGGCGATGACTACCTTTTGAGCTTCTCCAGCTTTAATGCAGTCTGTCACCTGCTGAATCGATTGTAAATATTCTTCCTTGTATGGCTCTTGATAGCTTGTCACAACAGGCTTTTTATACGTTTTTACTTCTTTCACCTGTGCTGCATGAATAAGATGATCCCGTTCCAGTCTCAATCGTTCAAATGCTGATGCGCTATTTTCCTTTTCAGTAATATAGTGAATACTTACAAATGCTTTGTCATGACGAATAACCAATTGAAAAGTGGCAACAGCAAAAAAGCTCTGCGGGAAAGCAGACCATTCGCCTATTGTCTTATTTTGCGGATCAAATGTAAACCCGCCAAATAAAATCGGCTGCAGATCCTCTTCCTTTACAATATTTTTCGTTAATTGCTGCCATTCTTGCGCCACTTCATCATATCTTGTATGTCCTGCATTATTCTCAATTTTATAGGCGTGCCCAAGACCAACAAGCGTAAAAGTTTTTTCACGATTTTGCCAAAAATACCGCTCACCCTTATATTTTTCGCCAGCAGCAAAAAAAGCCAGGGCAGATAGTCGGTTTACCTCAATTGTTTCCATATAAAAATGGCGCTTTCCATTCAAAGAGCCCACTTCTACTTCAGTGGCATTGTACCACTTTTGTTGCATGAAAATTACCTCCGTCTTTGCAAAATAAGCTTAAGAAATAAGCTCTAGTTGCCATCGTACATTTTTCAACAATTTCTCTATTATCATATCACTTTTTGTCTAAAACCTGTACGAGAAAGGCACACCTCTACCTTTTTTCTTGTTGTTCGTATAAAATAGGATAGTACAGCTTAGTTGAAGGAGAGAAATTTACGTATGACTAAAGTCATTGAAGCCGATAGGGGCTTTAAAGTATGGTGGCATCTTACAAGGCCTCATACATTAACCGCTTCTTTCGTGCCTGTTTTTTTAGGGACAACCATCGCCTTAACGGTGGAAGGGGAAAATATTAATTTCCTTTTATTTTTTGCCATGCTCGTAGCAAGCATGCTCATTCAAGCGGCTACGAATATGTTTAATGAGTATTATGACTATAAATTGGGGCTTGATAATGAAAATTCTGTAGGAATTGGAGGGACAATTGTCCGTCACGGTGTCTCGCCTGGCATTATTATGGGCATTGCCTTAGGCTTTTACGGTATTGCTTTACTATTGGGAATTTATATATGTGCGATGAGCTCTTGGTGGTTAGCAGTAGTTGGACTGATCTGTATGCTGATCGGTTATTTATATACAGGCGGCCCATATCCGATTGCTTACTCCCCGTTTGGAGAACTCATTTCAGGAATTGTGATGGGGATGGGCATTGTATTAAT
>DEQA01000073.1:0-384 GCA_002359075.1 Planococcaceae bacterium UBA3378 | reverse complement strand
GATATTGTCGGAGATACAGAAGGCGGACGAAAAACGATGGCCATTTTAGTTGGTCGCAACAATGCTGTTTATATCCTCTCCATCTTTTTCATTGTTTCTTATTTATGGATAGCAGGCTTGGTCATTATTGATGGTATTACTTACTGGGCATTGATTGTATTGCTCAGTATCCCTAAGCCCATTAAAGCAATTGATATTTTCCGTCTTAAAAAGGAACCGCTTGAGGTAATGCCTGCAATGAAATTTACCGCACAAACAAATACGATCTTTGGTTTTCTATTGGCAGTTGGCTTATTAATCGATTATTTACTGTTCTAATTTTGTCGTTTTTTATAACATATGTAAAAGAAGAAAAAGGGATTTCCTATAAGCACGTGCTTATAA
>DEQA01000034.1 GCA_002359075.1 Planococcaceae bacterium UBA3378 | reverse complement strand
TTTTTATACGGGCTTGGTTTTTTTGAAACCTTTCGTACATACGAAGGCAAAGCTCCTTTTTTACAGGAGCATATAGAACGTTTAGAAAAGGCGCTGCAGCATTTTCATATTCACATGCCTTATACGATAAAAGAGGTACAGACAGTGATCGAACGATTGAATGAAGCATCGGGCGGAGATGGCTATTTTCGTCTGAATGTATCGGCCGGGCCCCATGAGATTGGATTACAGCCCTCGAGTTATACGGAGCCTACCGTCATTCTTTTTCGTAAACCCTTACTGGAGCGTCCACGCGGGAAAGAGAGGCAGGGTGTTTGGCTAAAAACGCCCCGTAATACAGCAGAGGGTGTACAACGCTTTAAAAGCCATCACTACGGCAATAATGTGCTTGCCCGTTTTGAGGTGCCTAATTTGGCCGATTATGAAGGTTTTTTTCTGACAGAAGATGGTTTTGTGGCTGAAGGAATCACATCAAATATCTTCTGGGTGAAAAATGATATACTTTATACGCCGTCTTTGGGCACGGGTATTTTAGGTGGTATTACACGGAATGCTGTAATAAGTATAGCTGCTAGTCTGGGCTTTATCGTAAAAGAGGGGAGCTATACACCGGCGACACTTGAGCAGGCGGAGGAGTGCTTTGTGACAAATGCCGTACAGGAACTGGTACCAATTGACCGAATAGGCAACGTAATTTTTAAGGGAAATACAGGACCTGTTTACAACAGGCTGCATGATACTTATCTTGCCCAAATTTTTCAACGGATAAAGGGAGAATGAAGATGCTACAACACTACCCGAAACCACTTACGTTAAACGGGATAACATTAGACTATACAAAAGAGACTTTTATTATGGGAATCTTAAATGTGACACCGGATTCCTTTTCAGACGGCGGTAAATACAATTCTGTAGAGGCTGCATTAAAGCAGGCAAAGAAGATGGTGGCAGACGGAGCAAAAATTATTGATGTTGGCGGTGAATCCACGCGCCCCGGCTATGAGCGTATTTCTGATGAAGAGGAAATCGCCCGGGTAGTACCCGTCATTAAGGCATTGATACAGGAAGTGCCAGCCATTATTTCTATAGATACGTATAAACCGGCTGTAGCCCGTGCAGCGGTTGAAGCCGGCGCCCATATGATTAATGATATTTGGGGAGCCAAGGCGGACCGTGCGATCGCGGATGTGGCAGCAGCATATAATGTGCCTATCATTTTGATGCATAACCGCCATGAGGAACCGTACCGTCATTATTGGAAAGATTTTATCAGGGATCTTGAGCAAAGTATTGAGATTGCTAAACAAGCGGGTGTACCTGATCAGCATATCATTTTGGATCCGGGTATTGGCTTTGCGAAAAATTTAGAACAAAGCATTGAAACGATGCAGCGCTTAGATGAGCTATCTGCTATGGGCTATCCGGTTTTGCTGGCCACTTCCCGAAAGCGGATGATTGGTTCAATTTTAGGTTTGCCTGTGCATGAACGCGTCGAAGGAACAGCTGCAACTTGTGCGTACGGGGTAATGAAAGGCTGCCATATGATGCGTGTGCATGATGTGAAGGAAGTGGCCCGTACCGTAAAAGTAATCGATGCCCTTGTCGGCAAATTTACCGTGGAAGGCGAGCTGGCCCCGCGCCATTAAAAGGAGAATTTAATAATGGATTACATTCATTTAAGAGAGATGCAATTTTATGGGTATCATGGTGTTTTGGCAGAAGAGACAGTACTTGGTCAGCGCTTTCGTGCCTCTGTCTCATTGGCCGTGGATATCCGGCAAGCCGGCCAAACAGATGATCTGGAGAATACCGTCAGCTATGTAGGTGTATACGACATCTGTAAGGAAGTTATCGAAGGAAAGCCCTTTAAACTGATCGAAGCAGTAGCAGAAGCAGTGGCAAGCCGTGTGTTGTCACAATACGAAGGACAGGTGAAGGGATGCCGTGTGGAAATTATTAAGCCGGACCCGCCGATTCCCGGGCATTATAAGGAAGTAGCTGTAGAGATTGTACGAGGTACATTTCAATGAATACAGTTTATTTATCAATTGGCACTAATATGGGTGAAAGAGAAGCCAATTTAAAACTAGCCGTAAAACTGCTAACAGAAGCAAGTGGTATAACGGTTGAAGAAGTTTCATCTGTTTATGAAACGGCGCCTGTAGGCTTTCTGGATCAAGCGTCCTTTTTAAATATTGCTGTACGTCTTACAACAAACCTATCACCGGCAGAGATGCTTTTACTATGTCAAAAAATAGAGCAGGAGCTAGGCCGTATAAGGGAATTCCGTTGGGGTCCCCGAATCATTGACCTTGACATTTTGCTATATAATCAAGAAAATATTGAAACAGAGAGCTTAATTGTACCGCACGAACGAATGTTCGAAAGAGCGTTTGTCCTTGTACCATTAATGGAGATCAGCATGCCTTCAACGGGACAATTACGTCGGGCACAAGAAGCACTTGCATTACTAGATATACAGAAAGAAGGCGTCGTGCAGTGGAAGAAGAGCGTTACGGTAGAAGAATTCGTGCGTTCCGAAAGTTAAAACGAATCCAGCAGGTGGAGTTCGCAAAACGCATTGGCGTTTCTACAACCATATTGGGTCGAATGGAGCGCGGCGAGAAGATGCCGACAGCTGAACAGCTTCAAAAAATTGCAGACGAACTCCATATAGATGTACAGGAATTAATCGGTGAATAACTTCCAGGAGGACATAATGATGACTAATGAACAAAAGCCGTTTCAAATAGCAGATATCGTAATGGATAACCGCGTTGTATTGGCGCCCATGGCCGGTATTTGTAATTCGGCTTTCCGTCTTACGGTGAAGGAGTTCGGCGCAGGGTTGGTTTATGCGGAAATGATCAGCGATAAAGGCCTTGTACAGCGTAATCAAAAGACTTTGGATATGCTTTATATCGATGAACGCGAACACCCGCTTTCTTTACAGATTTTTGGCGGCGATAAAGAAACACTGGTAGAGGCTGCGAAATATGTGGAACAGCATACACCAGCAGACATTATTGATATCAATATGGGCTGTCCGGTAAATAAAATTATCAAATGCGAAGCCGGGGCACGGCTTTTATTAGATCCTAATAAGGTATACGAAATGGTAGCGGCTGTCGTGGACGCGGTGAAAAAACCGGTGTCCGTTAAAATGCGGATTGGTTGGGATGATGAGCATATTTTTGCTATCGAAAATGCCCGGTCAGTAGAACGTGCGGGCGCAGCAGCAGTGGCTGTACATGGACGCACGCGTGTGCAAATGTATGAAGGCAAAGCCGATTGGAATATGATCAAGCAAGTAAAAGAGAACGTTAATATCCCGGTAATCGGCAATGGGGATGTAGAAACCCCGCAGGATGCAAAACGCATGCTGGAAACAACCGGTGTAGATGCAGTGATGATTGGCAGAGCTGCATTAGGAAATCCATGGATGATTTATCGCACGGTACAATATCTAGAAACAGGTGTGTTAAAAGAAGAGCCTACAGCTGCAGAAAAGATTGATGTATGTCTTCTTCATTTTGAGCGTCTTCTTCAACTGAAAGGTGAAAAAGTGGCTGTGCGTGAGATGCGCAAGCACGCTTCCTGGTATTTAAAAGGCATTCGCGGAAACGGAAAAATCCGCAACGCCATTAACCAGGTAGAAACAGCGGTCGAACTACGCGCATTGCTAACAGGAGTCATAGCTGAATATGAGGAGCGGGAAATAGAAGTTGCCACACAGGTAGGTGCGTTATAAGAAAAGAGTGTCACACTAGTGACGCTCTTTTTTGATAATTTATTGGTAATTAGTCCGAAAGTGATGAATACACACGTAATTTTGTGTACAATAAGAAAATATGGACAAAATGTACCGTAAACCTGCGGAGTATGAAATAAGGAGTGACAAACGTGTCAAACATAGAAGAATTAAACGACCAGCTTTTGGTTCGACGCCAAAAGATGACAGATATTCGTGAAAGCGGGAAGGACCCATTTGGCCGCCGCTTTGAACGTACTCATTTATCGAATGAAGTAAAAGCCCAGAATGAAGAATTTACAAAAGAACAGCTGGAGGAAAATCCCCGCGAGGTAGTAATTGCCGGCCGTATTATGACAAAGCGTGGAAAAGGTAAAGCAGGTTTTGCCCATATCCAAGATCTTGGCGGCCAAATCCAAATCTATGTACGTAAAGATGCAGTAGGCGATGAAGCATACGAATTATTTACGAAAGCGGATTTAGGTGATATTGTCGGTGTAAAAGGGAATGTCTTCCGTACACAAGTTGGAGAACTATCTGTAAAAGCTACGGAATTTACATTTTTAACAAAGTCTCTTCGTCCAATGCCGGAGAAATTCCACGGACTGCAGGATGTAGAGCAACGTTACCGCCAGCGTTACCTGGATTTAATGACAAATGAAGAGAGCAAAGAAACATTTATCATGCGCTCTAAAATTATCCGTGCAATGCGTAACTATCTAGATAGCCATGGCTATTTAGAAGTAGAGACACCTATGCTGCATACCATTGCCGGGGGAGCTGCTGCACGTCCATTTATCACACATCATAATGCGCTGGACATGGAGCTTTATATGCGTATTGCTATTGAGCTTCACTTAAAACGCTTAATTGTTGGCGGCTTAGAAAAAGTATATGAAATCGGCCGTGTATTCCGTAACGAGGGGATTTCAACTCGTCACAATCCGGAATTCACAATGATTGAATTATATGAAGCATATGCCGATTATCAAGACATTATGGACCTGACAGAAAACTTAATTGCACATATTGCACAAGAAGTATTGGGTACAACAACTATTCAATATGGTGAAGATAAAATCGACTTAGCTGTAGGCTGGAAACGCATCCATATGGTAGATGCAGTAAAAGAAGCGACAGGTGTAGACTTCTGGCAGCCAATGTCTGTAGAAGAAGCACGAGCTTTAGCAGAAAAGCATGGGGTAGAAATCAAGCCGGCACATGAAGTAGGACACATTATTAACGAATTCTTCGAACAAAAGGTAGAGGAAACATTAGTACAGCCTACATTCGTAACAGGCCACCCTGTAGAGATTTCACCGCTAGCGAAGAAAAACCCAGAGGATCCACGCTTTACAGATCGCTTTGAGCTATTTATCGTGCGTCGTGAACATGCCAATGCCTTCACAGAGCTGAACGATCCAATTGATCAGCGTGAACGCTTTGAAGCACAATTGGCTGAGAAAGCAGCCGGCAACGATGAAGCACATGAAATGGATAATGACTACATCGAGGCATTAGAATACGGTATGCCGCCAACAGGTGGTTTAGGAATCGGTATTGATCGTTTAATTATGCTCTTAACGAACTCTCCATCGATTCGTGATGTACTATTGTTCCCGACAATGCGCCATACAGCGAAGTAAATAGGGCGTTAAAGAAACATTTCTTCAATAACTAAATAGGTTTGGGAAGTCGCAGCGTGCTGCGGCTTCCTTTTTAATTGAAGAAATAAAGATTAGTCTCATATTGAACGTTATAAGAGATAAGAAACAAAACTGTGTTTTTCATCGATAGCTGGAGAAATCAGCATCTATTGCTGAAAAATCAAACAAAGTTTAAACACTGAATAGTTTGGTATATATTATTGTCTCTATTAAAATGGAGAAGGAAAGAGAAAGATTCCAACTTAATGAGCATAGAAAGCAGGATGGCGGGTAGTAAAAAAAGGATATATATTTTTTGATAAAAAGGCTTGTATTTATATAAAATTCATGTTAAATTATTAAACGTCGCTGAAACGCGAAGGTGAAATTAAAAAGCTTTTAAATAATGATTGACTTGTTAGAAAGTCAGTGGTATTATATAAAAGTTGCTGTCAGAAATGGTAGAGCGGTTCGAAAAAACTTTTAAAAAGTTGTTGACACGAACTACGGTAAATGTTAATATATAAAAGTTGCTGATAACGAACAGCGACGAAATGAACTTTGAAAACTGA
>DEQA01000229.1 GCA_002359075.1 Planococcaceae bacterium UBA3378 | reverse complement strand
CACTTTTATTGTCTGATAGGATGAAGAAATAGGGTCAATCGCAATACCGGCTTGTGCTGCTGACTGGATGGCTTTCTTCTCGTCCAGCCATTCGGGCAGTTTCAAGATAATATGAAGGCCAGCCAAATCCCCGATTATTTCAAATTCATTTCCTAAGCATTCCTTGATGCATAAAAGCAGCTTCTCTCTCTTTTTGCGGTATAATGTCCGCATCTTTGCAATATGTTTCGTATAAAGTCCGCTTGCTATAAATTCAGCAACCGGCCGCTGTTCGATTCTTGAAACGGTTGATTTTTGTTCTTTATTGAATTGGTTGAAACGATCCTGAAGTTCAATAGGCAAAATCATATAGCTAATCCGAAGAGAAGGAATCAGCGTTTTAGAAAATGTTCCGAAATAAATCACCCTTTGCAGCTGATCGATTTGAGCAAGTGGCGGAATAGGCGTGCCTTTGTAGCGGAATTCCGCATCGTAATCATCTTCAATGAGATAAGCACCTGTTTCATTTGCCCACTTTAATAATTCGAGCTTTCTTTCGATCGACATAACTATTCCTAAGGGAAACTGGTGAGCCGGTGTAACATAATAAAAACGACAGTTCGTTAGTGGAATAGATGCCCCCTTCTCATCAACAGGAACATATTCGACAGGTACCCTATTTTGCTGAAAAACAGCTGTTGCTCTTTTAAAACCCGGTTCCTCGATGGCAGCCTGTACTGGACCGAAAAATTTGCACAGCTCTTGCAGCTGATGCTGTGTACCGCTGTAAATATAAATTTGATCTGCAGTACAGGAAACCCCTCTCGATTTTTCTACATATGAGGCAATCTGCTCACGAAGAACTAATTCCCCCTGCCAATTGGCGTTTGGTAAATGTTTGGAGAGTAGTTCTTTCTTATATATTTTCAACCATTCCCGTAATGGGAAAGCCTGCTCGTCTACTTGGCCGTTTTGAAAATTATAAATAGGTGTGTCCTCTTCAATTGGTTTCCTCGTGGCTATCGATACCGGATGCTGCCATTCCATCTCATATGGGGAAACAAAATAGCCTGATCTTTCAGCACTATAAATATAGCCTTCACTTGCTAACTGCTCGTATGCCTCCTTCACCGTATGAATACTTACGTTCAATTGCTCCGCCAGCTTTCTTTTGGAAGGCAGCTTTTCATCTGGCTTCACAACTTGCTGTATGATTTTCTCTTTTAACTGCTCGTAAATAGATATATATTTTGATTTATCCTGCGTGAACATGAATTGAAGCTCCATATGACACCTCCTGGTATGGTGAAAAGGAATGATTTTGGTACTGTATAGCATATCAAATTTCTCTTTTAATAACGATAAGGAGGGAAAAATAATGAAACAAATACGATTAGAAAACGATGTTGTACAATTACGGCTCATTGCGCATGGAGACGTAGAAGGGATTTTAGAAGCGGCAAATGATCCAAACATTTGGGTGCATATGCCCTATACTTTATTAACAGAAGAGCCAGTTTTGCAGTACGTTGAAAAAGCAGTGGAAGAACACGAAACCGACCAGGCGTATAAGTTTGTCATTATCAATAAAAAAACAGGTAAAATCATTGGCAGTACGACCCTTTTTGATATTTCACTTCAGCATAAGCGGTTGGAAATTGGCCATACATGGATCACCCCGGCGTATTGGCGGACGAATATTAACACGAATTGCAAATATCTGTTGCTTACATATTGCTTTGAACAATTAGGACTGCAGCGCGTACAGATCAAAACAGACCACAAAAACATCCGCTCCCAAAAAGCAATTGAACGACTTGGCGCAACAAAAGAAGGTATTTTACGAAATCATATGATTCGTAAAGACGGAACGGTTCGTCATACGGTCATGTACAGCTTGACTCACGAGGAATGGCCAAACGTGAAGAAGCATTTCGATATTGAGTTAATGAGGAATTCCCAGGTTCTATAATTTCTCTTCTAATACCGATTCAAAAAAACAGCCGTTTCATTGTGAGGGCGGCTGTTTTACTTCTATTTATTATTTCCCTAAAAATCCACCTTCTGAATTGATCACCTGACCTGTGATCCATTCTGAGTCATCACCGGCTAAAAATTTAATCAGTTTTGCAGCATCAGATGGAAGCCCTACTCTGCCCATTGGAAAAAGAGTAGAAAAATGCGCTTTAAGATCTTCATTTATCCAACCTGTATCAGTAGGACCGGGATTAACAGAATTCAC
Source organism: Planococcaceae bacterium UBA3378 (assembly GCA_002359075.1). Lineage (GTDB taxonomy): Bacteria > Bacillota > Bacilli > Bacillales_A > Planococcaceae > Lysinibacillus_B. The sequence continues at coordinate 2,077 of DEQA01000229.1, read as the reverse complement.
TGTTATTCCAACAGGTGCCAGACCAACTGATAACGGCTCGGTAATGGCGATGATAGCTCCCTTAGTAGCGATGTAGGCCAAGTTATTAGGGTCTGGACCGCCTGATATCAGATTAATAATCCTGCCACCCTTTTTACCTGGATAAACTTTTTCGTACCGCTTTGCAAATTCGGTGCTTAATAGAATGGTGCCGGAATTGTTCACTTGGTAATGGCGGTAAAGTATCATTTCATTCAAGTTTCTAAAGTTTGAAGGTGACTCGTATGTTGCATTATTTACAAGAATTGTAGGCGTGCCGATTGTTTTCTCTGCTTCATTTAATAAGTTAACAGCCGCCTCAGGGTCGGATAAGTCCAGCTCCATATGAAAGCAGTTAACACCTAAATCAGTTATTTGATCAGCTAAAAGTACCGGAAACTCCTTTTCCAACCCACACCCTTCGTTCTCTTCATAAGAACGCCAATGAGTAAAGAAAATATCTGCTCCTGCCTCTGCTAATGATAAACAAACAGCTGCCCCTATACCATTAGCTCGACTGGCTCCCGTCACGATCGCTATTTTGTCTTTGAGGTTTGTCAATAGGACCCCTCCAATAAGTTTATTCATTTGAATTTAGTCGTCATTCACTCACTAGAGAGTTGCCATAAACAAATTCCCCTTTGCCCTTTATTTTAGAGTTAATTGTGCTTTATCACTATTATTCTATATAAAAATCATATTTCCTTTTCCACTTAGTATCCGGATATTTCAAAAAGCTATTTACCAGGCGGATTATCATCAGTTTTGGTTAAACAGTGCTGCTAATTGTTCTTGGAACGCTTTGAGGAAGATAAAAAATTTAGTCTCTCATTTTAAAAGGTTACGAAATTGATCCTGATATTTTGCTGCTACATTTTCCATTGCCAACTACTGTTAAAATAGATACGTATATAGTTCATGTTTCCTAATAGATCAATTATTATATATCGTTAAACCGCTAATATTTCTATTCATTTTGTTAAGTTTATTGTTTTCGTTGCTTTTATTGTCACTTTTTACTTGTATTTTAGTGCTGCATTTTTATATTTTTTTTCTATAATAAAATCATTAAAAGGAGAGGAGCCTTTAAAATGAAAGCAGCTGTGGTAACGAAAGAAAAAACAGTACATATCGAGGAAAAGCAACTTCGTCCGTTAAAACCTGGTGAAGCGTTAGTACAAACGGAGTTTTGCGGCGTATGTCACACGGACCTACACGTAAAAAATGCAGATTTCGGTGACGTAACGGGTGTTGTATTAGGGCATGAAGGTATAGGTAAAGTTATCGAAGTAGCAGAAGGTGTTACATCTATTAAAGTCGGCGACCGTGTATCGATCGCTTGGATGTACGAGAGCTGCGGCCACTGCGAATATTGTACAACTGGCCGCGAAACATTATGCCGGGACGTTAAAAACGCTGGTTACACAGTAGACGGTGCAATGGCGGAGCAAGTCATTGTGTCAGCAGACTACGCAGTGAAAGTGCCGGAAGGGTTAGACCCAGCAGCAGCATCTTCAGTAACTTGTGCAGGTGTCACAACATATAAAGCTGTAAAAGAATCCAACATACGCCCAGGCCAATGGATCGGTATATTTGGTGTCGGCGGTTTAGGTAACCTAGCCGTGCAATATGCTAAAAATGTATTCGGAGCCAAAGTTGTAGCATTTGACATTAATGATGAGAAGTTAGCTTACGCTAAAGAATTAGGTGCAGATGCAGTTATTAACTCGCTAAACGAAGATCCAGTTGAAAAAGTAAAAGAACTGACTGACGGTAAAGGTATAGACGCAACTATCGTTACATCTGTAGCGAAAACTCCATTTAATCAAGCTGTTGAGGTAGTAAAAGCAGGCGCTCGTGTAGTGGCTGTAGGTTTACCAGTAGACACAATGGACCTTCACATTCCTCGTTTAGTTCTAGACGGAATCCAGGTCATTGGTTCTCTAGTAGGTACCCGCCAAGATTTACGAGAAGCGTTCCAATTTGCTGCTGAAGGGAAAGTTGTTCCTAAAGTAACATTGCGTCCAATCGAAGATATTAACGATATTTTCGAAGAGAT
>DEQA01000108.1 GCA_002359075.1 Planococcaceae bacterium UBA3378 | reverse complement strand
GCAGAGAGAGAAAGCGCCCTTTCTTTTTCACTCATAGCGGATCCCCTGCGACATCTCCTCCAACTTTTCATAATCTACAATGCGGAGATGCCGGCGCGTTTTTTCAATAATCCCCTTTTCCGTCAAATCATGCAGGATACGGTTCAAATGACGATGTGTCGTACCAAGCAGATCGGCCATCTCTCCGATATTTCCCGTTTGCAGCTCTGTCCCGAACTCATTTCCCGGGGTAGAAATCGATAATAGATAGCTCGCTAATCGGTTTTCGACCGATGATAGTAAATTCACACGGGAAGCTGTTGTCAGTGTTTGCAATTTATAGCTTAGATGATGTAACAAATCCTGGAGGAATGCCGGATTAGACATTTCATGCTTGTAAATATATTCAAACGGCAAAGCAATAAAAAGACAGGCTGTCACGGCTGTAATTTGTGACTGCACTCTTGTATGGCGAACAAGCTCTAAATCGCCAACAAGAGCCAATGGATGATTAAAACGAAGAAGAAGCGATTTACCTGTTTCTACACTTGAAGTCGCTTTTACTCTTCCCTCCACCAGGTAAAGCAGCTGCTTCATTTCCTCTCCTTCTCGTAAAATAATTTCCCCTTCTTTATAAGCCTGCAGCACAAATGGCCGCGGCTTATTATCATCGAAAATCTGCGTCAGCTCATATTCTTCTAATTTACTGCGAAGAAGAGAATGATCTTCTATTATTTTCATATAATAACCCCTTTTTGGACATATGTCCTTTTCATTATAGGAGGAATTGTTATGATGAGAGTAGTAAAAAGTCCAAACAATTGTTTGTGACTTCTTTTTTATGGAAGAGACAGAGGTGAAACGATGAACAAAACTTTACTATATCCCTTACTCATCGTGATTGGTTCAAGCTCTTACGGCATTTTATCTACTATGATTAAAGTAGCCATGAATCATGGTTTTACAACCGAAGAGGCGGTAACAAGTCAATATGTGATAGGTTTTTTATTAGCTGTTATTATTTTAGTGGCGACACAACGTTCTTTACCTAATATATCTGGTAAAGGTTTTTTAATTATTATGATTTCCGGCTTATTAACCGGGACAACAGGTATTGTATACGGACAATCCGTTCACTACTTGCCAGCATCGCTTGCAGTTGTCATGCTGTTCCAGTTTACATGGATCGGGCTGTTTTTGGATTGCATTATTCACCGTCGTCGCCCGACAAGACCGGAGTTAATCTCACTTGTCTTTTTAGTGAGTGGTACCATTCTGGCTGCGGGCATTTTGGATGTCGATTTAAGTGGACTGGACTGGCGCGGCTGGGCATTCGGCATGGCAGCAGCATTCAGCTTTGCCTGCTTTATGCAGTTTAACTCGAAAAAGGTGGAGGGCATCTCCACAATCGGCCGCATGACAATCATGTCTCTTTTCTCCATGTTGCTCGTCCTGATGTTCCAGGCACCGGAAGTAGTAATAAACGGCAAGCTGTTCGGCACAGAGCTGCTGTATTTCGGATTGGCACTTGGCTTATTCGGGATTATCCTACCGATTCTTCTATTCACGGTGGCCGTACCAAAAGTCGGCGGCGGCGTAGCCTCTATATTAAGCGCTGTGGAGCTTCCTGTAGCAATTTTAGCCTCTGTCATTGTATTGCATGAAGATTTGACAATCCTTCAAATCTTCGGCATTATTCTCGTACTCTTTGGCATGACACTGCCTACCCTGCTTCAAAATAGAAAGCAGGCAGCCAAGTAAGACGATGCCGGTAACTTATTAAAATAAGATCCGTAAAATAAATTGAGCCCGTAAAAATCGCTTGTAAAGGTGACTTTTTCGAGGCTCATTTTTGCTTTATAGAGAAGGTGTTATCTTCTTTTTCCTAGTCACCCTTCCCCAAAAAAAACAGAAAGCAGGAAATCCTGCCTCCCGTTTTTCTTTTGGATTATTCTTCCGGATTTTCTAAAATGGCCATCGTTAATATTTTCGCGAATTGTGCACGTGTTACATTCGATTTCGGCTTGAATGTGCCATCTTTATAGCCGCTTATAATACCAGCCTTTTGAAGTACTGCAATGCCTTCTAGTGCGATCGGATCGATGGCGTTCTTATCTTTGAAGGCCGTGTTTCCGGAAGTATTTGCCTCATAGCCGTAACCTTGCATTAACGCATACGTAACAGCCGCTACTTCTTCGCGGGTAGCTGGCTTTTCCGGTTTGAAATCAGCATCATCAAAAATATCCAGCAGTCCGTAGTCATCCAGAATGGAAATTTCCTTCCCAGCCCAATGTTTTTTAATATCATTATAATAAGTATAGCCTTCAAACTCGTCTAAAGTAAGACCCGCAGCGCGGAAAATCATCACGGCTAATTGAGCGCGCGTAATATTTCCATTCGGATTGAATTTCGTCGCTGATTGCCCATTAACCACGTCCAGTTCATAGAGGAATTGGATAGGGCCTTCAGCCCAGTGGTTCAGCGTATCATGGAAATACCCGCCATCACGCTCAAGCCGCCCTCCTCTGCTAAATACATCCAAAAAGAGCTCTTCATCGGCTGCCGATAACGTCTCCCACTTCTTTAAATATTTCACTTCCTTTTTTGAACCATTACCCTGTCTTGTAATTCTTATTTCGATACTATCACCATACGTATCCCGAATCTGTTTCTCCATCTTCAGGAATTCCTCTTTTCCTTCTGTATAAAGGTTTTCATCATTTTTATAGCTTTCAATAATGAGATCTACACTTGCTTTGAGGATAAATTGATTTACTGTGACGGCTGTTACCTCATATCCAGGCTGGACATGTAAAAACTCCGCTAAGTTAAACAACTTATATTGCTCTTCAAATGATGCCGGACTCATTTGTGCTGCTGTTTCTACGGCTGCTACGGGAGGTGTGAATCTTTCTTCCTTTGCTGATACAGCCCCGCTAAAGGAAGCAAACAAAATCGCCGTGGCAAGTGATGCTGTATATAGTCTTTTCTTTCCCATAAGATATCCCCTTTTCGTTTATTGATGTTCCCCTTAATTCCGCAGGCTCTTTTTCCCTCTTAAGGTGGGCCCGTTATCCTAAAGGCCTTTTTTGCCCCAACCTTTACGGTATATTAGTGAAATGGCCAATATATGCCTATTGGAAATGAACTGCAAAAGAAACATTTATACTTCCTATAAATGTAAATATTATACAAAAATAAATCAACGGGATAAATTACCATTTTATTTGTAAGTCTATAGATATAGCTTTGAAAAAGTATCGCTTAATGAAAAATGAACAATAGTTTTATAGATAACTCGATTAACCCGCTGTATGAAGAGACATCAATAAAAAATAAATGGAGACATAAAACAAACCTTGCTGAATAGACCTTACCTGTCAAAGTCAGAAAACTATTATGGAGGCTATAACACTATCATCCACCATTGTTCTGCCGATAGAAACTGCCCTACCTAGTCACTATAATGATAAGGTTTTAGAAGAACAAAATTTTCTACAGACGAGCGGGTGTTCATCTTTTCTCCTCTGCCTGCAGGATTACACCAGAAAAGCTTCCCTTCAATACTTCCTTTTCATGCTGGTTATTGCATGTAAATACTGCTGTTATAGCTGTCCTGTCCCTTTTCTGTTTTTCGTACCGGGTAATTTCCACATGGCAAATAATCGTATCCCCTGTAAAAACCGGACGTAAAAATTCGAAATCCATCCGCCGGGCCAGTACATTATTGTCGCCCCCTACCTTTGTCGGAAGAGTTGCCGTCAGCAGTCCCTGAATAACAAGTCTCCCTTGTTCATCCGGAGTTATATGGTGAATTCCTTCATCACCTGAAATCTTTGTAAATAGCTCTACATCTTCTTGGGTAAACGTTCTTTCAAACGTGATGATGTCCCCTGCTTTTAACGTCATGTGAATCCTCCTTTATTATATTTGACTAAATTTTTTGATATATTATAACATTTTGCTATAAAGATGCATTGTATCTAGACATAAAAATAAGAGAAGCTATTATCTTTCTCCCCCCTTCTATCTTCTACAGGGCTTCCTTCCCTGTTCATATTTATAATTTTCCTGACATAAAAAACTAGTGAAATGAATACAAATAAAATAGAAAAGAATAGAAAAGTTTTGCCTAGGATTGAATGAAATGGAGTGAGAGAATGTGTTAGAAGCTAATGAAACGAAAGAAAAGTTAATTGAAGCTCTGCAGGACGATCCACTTTATTCCGTAATACGTGACACCCCACTGGAAGAAACACTATATACCGATCCCTATCTAACCGACATTATCGAAAAGAAATTTTATTCCACGTCTGAGGTGGCCGGATGGTTTGGTATTACCGATGCTCATCTACGCTACTATATCAAGCCGTTTGAGCATTACATTTTCAATGACATGACGGACAACCCTACAACAGCTACTGCTATTCGCTTGAATCTGCCCTCTATTTTAAAACTACGCATGATTTTGTTGCTGAAGGAAGAATACCGTATGAAAGGGTTAAAACGTCTTTTAGGCATTGACGAAAACGGCTTTATAATTAATCAGCCGGCCGCCACTACTGCCCTTGCACCACCGGAAGAACTGGTCAATAAAGTTGAAGTGCTCAGTAATGTGCTGCAGCAAATGATGCAGACAGGGCTGTTTCATATGCAGCAGAATGATGAAAATGGCACTATACAAATCACCATCAATGAGGACTATTCAGACCAAAATATCGATCTCCTGTCAACAGAAGCCATCCAGCAGCTCAGCGAAATTCAGGATAGAACAGAAAAGCTTACGGAAGAAAGCAAAAGTCTGCAGAAGCAAATCACAGAATTAAAGGAGAAAAACCAAAAGGATATCGTATTTAAAATTCGGGAGCGGCAAATTGAAAATGAAGTTGTCTCTACATTACGTACACAAGCATTGGAGCAGTTTGCCGAACAGAAAAATACCGGATTTTTCGCAAAACTTTTCCGTTCTGCGCAAACCGAATTGGAAAAGGAACGCTTTATCAATCAGTATTTGGCTAAAAACTTAAGGCTATATTTAGAAAAGGCATTAAGGGACTATCATGAACCATCTTAATTTTTGACTAGATTCATTCATAAACTTTATCGTCTTTTAATTAACTAGTTTTTACTAATAAAATACAACGAAAAAGAGAGATCCCATGTAAAATGTAAGTTACCCTATAAACTTTTATGAGGAGGAATCTCTCATGGATAAGAATAATACTTTTATAAAGATTGATTTCATCTAGACAGAAAAAGAAAAGAAGCTATTCTTT